>NZ_VWWC01000057.1:0-38421 GCF_011753175.1 Burkholderia sp. Cy-637
TTCCGCGGCGCGCGCTTCCGGCACGGCCGGCGGCGAGCCCGGGGGAGCCGCCCAGGGCGCGGGCGATGCGCCGCCCACCGGCTCGCTGGTCGAGATCGACGGCCAGTTGATCACCAAGGTGCGGGCCGCCACCGATCCCTCGATTCCCGCCGACGTCAGCGCGCTGTTCGGCAAGCCGCGGCCCTACACGCTCGGCCCCGGCGACGTGCTGGCGATCGTGGTCTGGGATCACCCCGAGCTGAACATGCCGGTCACGCAGGGCGCCAGCACCGGCGTCGACAACACCGGCTCGAACGCGATCGTGTCGGGCTACACGGTCGATGCGACCGGCCGCGTGCAGTTCGCCTATATCGGCGCGGTGGAGGTGGCCGGGCTGACCGAGCTGGAGGCGCGCGAACGCGTGACGGCGCGCCTGGCGAAGTTCATCCGCGATCCGCAGGTGACCTTGCGGATCCAGGCCTATCGCAGCCGGCGCATCTACCTGGACGGCGAGGTGCGCCTGCCGGGCCTGCAGGTGATGAACGACCTGCCGATGACCCTGCCCGAGGCGATCAACCGCGCCGGCGGCCTGACCAGCGCGGGCGACCGCGCGCGCATCTCGGTCACGCGCGGCGACGCCACCGCGATCGTGAACCTGCCGAGGCTGGTGGCGCAGGGCATCAACCCCGATCGCATCCTGCTGCAGGACGGCGACCTGGTGCGCGTCTACCCCTTGAGCGACACCAAGGTGTTCGTGCTCGGCGAGGTGGGCCATACCACCACGCTCAACTTCAACAACGGGCGCCTGTCGCTGGGCGAGGCGCTCGGCTACGCGGGCGGCGTGAGCCAGTACTCGGCCGATGCCAGCCAGGTCTACGTGATCCGCAGCCAAACCGGCGCCTCGCCGACCATCTTCCACCTCGATGCCACCTCGCCGGTGTCGATGGCGCTGGCCAACGAGTTCCCGCTGCGCCCCGACGACGTGGTGTTCGTCGACGCCTCCTCGCTGGTGCGCTGGAGCCGCGTGGTGGGCATGTTCCTGCCGAGCGCGCAGACGCTCGCCACCGGCCGGAGCATCGCCTACTGATGGAGACCCTGCTCGTGATCTGTACCGCCAACCTCTGCCGCAGCCCGATGGCGGCGGCCCTGTTCGAGCGCGCGCTGCCGGGCTGGCGGGTCTGGTCGGCCGGCGTCGAGGCGATGCCGGGCCTGCCGCCCGATCCGCTCGCGGTCGAGTGCCTGCGCCGGCTCGGCCTCGAGATCGGCACGCACCGCTCGCAGGCGCTCGCGCAATGGATGCTGGAGGCCGCCTCGCTGGTGCTGACGATGAGCGAGCGGCAGCGCCGCGTGATCGCGCGGCGTTACCCGAGCGCCACCGGCCGCGTCTGGCGACTGCTCGACGAGGACCTCGCCGATCCGTATCGCCGCGGCCCCGCCGCCTATCCCGTGGCGCTCGACCGGCTGCAGGCCGGCGTCGAGCGCTGGTCGTGGCGCATCGCGCGCGCCGCGCAACCGCCGCTCATTTCGCAGGATGCCGTGCATGAACCAGTTTGACGCCCCGTTCCCGTATCGCGAGCCCGACGAGGGCGCACCGCCGTCCAGCTTCGGCAGCTACCTCGACGCGCTCTACGACAACCGCCGCCTGATCGCCGGCATCGCGGCGTCGATGCTGGTGCTCGGCACCGCCTACGCGATCCTCGCCGAGCCGGTCTATCGCGCCGACATCCTGGTGCAGGTCGAGGAGAACACCACCTCGGCCAAGAGCATGCTCGGCGACATCTCCTCGATGTTCGACGTCAAGGCGCAGGCGTCCTCGGAGATGGAAGTGCTGCGCTCGCGGCTGGTTTCCGGGCGCGTGGTCGACGGCCTCCAGCTCTATATCGACGCGAAGCCGCGCTACCTGCCGCTGCTGGGCCGCTGGCTGGCAAGCCGCTCGGAAGTGCCCTCGCAGCCGCTGCCCTTCGGCTACGTCCACGGCGCCGAGCGCATCTCGGTGGCGGCCTTCTCGGTGCCCGACGCGCTGCACGGCAAGCCCTTCGTGCTGACGCGGCTGGCCGGCCCGCGCTACCGGCTCGAGATCGCCGGGCTCGTCGCCGAGGGCAGCATCGGCGTGCCGCTCACGATGCCCACGCGCCACGGCCCGGTGCAGCTGACGGTGGCCGCCATCGAGGCCGAACCCGGCGCGGACTTCATCCTGCGCTGCAATTCGCAGCTCGCCACCACCGAGCGCCTGCGCGAGTCGCTGAAGATCGCCGAGAAGGGCAAGCAGTCGGACGTGATCGGCGTGACGCTCGACGGCGCCGATCCGCAGCGCACCGCCGCGATCCTCAACGCGATCGGCACCGAGTACGTGCGCCAGAACGTGCAGCGCAAGTCGGAAGAGGCCGAGCGTTCGATCCAGTTCCTCAATGCCCAGTTGCCCGAGCTGAAGACCCAGCTCGAGCATGCCGAGAGCCGCTTCAATGCCTATCGCGCCAGGCAGGGCACGCTCAATCTCGACGAGGAAGCGACCGCGCTGCTGCAGCGCTCGGTCGATGCGCAGACGCGCATGACGGGCCTGCAGCAGAAGCGCGACGAGATGCTGGCGCGCTTCATGCCCGATCACCCGGCGGTGAAGGCGATCGACGCGCAGATCGCCACCGCCCAGGCCGAGCTGGCCGGGATCGACGGCAAGACGCGCGCGCTGCCGCCGATCGAGCAGGAGGTGCTGCGCCTGCAGCGCGACGTGCAGGTCGGCACCGAGCTCTACACCAACCTGCTCAATACCCAGGAGCAACTGCGCCTGGTCAAGGCCGGCAAGGTCGGCAACGTGCGGCTGGTCGATTCGGCGGCGGTGCCCGAGCTGCCGGTGCGCCCCAAGCGGCCGCTGGTGATCGGCGGCTCGCTGGTGCTGGGGCTGATGATCGGCATGGGCATCGCGTTCGGCCGGCGCCGCATGTTCGACTCGATCGAGGATCCGGGCGAGGTCGAGCGCTTCGCCGCGCTGCCGGTCTATGCCAGCATCCCGCACAGCCGCGAGGAGGTCTCGCTCACGCGGCTGCGGCGCGTGGCGGCCACGCCCTCGCGCGAGCTGATCCTCGCCAATCGCGCGGCCCTCGATCCGGCGCTGGAGAGCCTGCGCAGCTTTCGCACCGCGCTCGACTTCGCGATGGCCGACCTGCGCAACCGCGTGGTGTTCATCACCGGGCCCACGCCGGGCATCGGCAAGTCCTTCATCGCGCTGAACCTGGCAGCGGTGCTCGGCGGCGCCGGCAAGCGCGTGTTGCTGGTCGACACCGACCTGCGCCGCAGCGGCATGAACCGCATCATCCAGGCCGAGCGCGGCGCCGGTTTCGTCGAGCTGCTGCGCGGCACCCACGAGCTCGCCCAGGTGGTGCGCCACGAGGTGCTCAAGGGCGTCGACTACATCTCGCCGGGCAGCCACGCCGAGAACGCCAGCGACGAGCTGTTCGACGCCGACCTGCGCGCGATCTTCGCGGCCATGAGCGCCGCCTACGACATCGTGATCTGCGACGGCGCGCCGATCCTGCCGGTGCCCGACGCGGTGCAGCTGGCCGGTTACGCCGGCGTGAGCTTCGTGGTGGTGCGCCAGGGCGTGACCAAGCGCGGCGAGATCCGCGAATCGCTGCGGCGCCTGCGGCAGGTGGGGGTGGCCCCGCGCGGGCTGATCTTCAACGGCCTGCGCCCGCGTCCCGGCAACTATGCCTATGGTTATGGACAGTACCGCTATGCGCGCAGCAACTATTCCTACGACGAGCAGGCATGAGGCCCGCGTGCGCGGCCCGCGGGAGCCACGAGATGCATGAGCTGTCGTCGACCCCCGAAGCCCTGGCCGGGATCGAAGCCGTCGAGACGGCCGCGCCCGAGGCGTCGCCCACGGCGCCCGCGCGCGCCGCGGGGCGCCGCTTCGGCCGGGTGGCCGTGGTGCACGAATGGCTGACCACCTATGCGGGATCGGAGAAGGTGCTCGAGCAGATCCTGGCGATCTGGCCCGAGGCCGACCTGTACGCGGTGGTCGATTTCCTCTCCGACGAGGACCGCCGCAACCTGGGCGGCAAGCAGGCGAGGACCTCCTTCATCCAGCGCCTGCCGCGCGCGCGTTCGCGCTATCGCGCCTACCTGCCGCTGATGCCGCTGGCCATCGAGCAGTTCGACATGTCCGGCTACGACCTGGTGATCTCGTCGAGCCATGCCGTCGCCAAGGGCATCCTGACCGGCCCGGACCAACTGCACGTCAGCTACGTGCATTCGCCGATCCGCTACGCCTGGGACCTGCAGCACCGCTACCTGGCCGAATCGGGCCTGACCTCGGGGCTCAAGGGCTGGCTGGCGCGCTCGCTGCTGCACTACATGCGGATCTGGGACCAGCGCACCGCGCACGGCGTGGACGCCTTCGTCGCCAACTCGGGCTTCATCGCGCGGCGCATCCGCAAGGCCTATGGCTACGCGGCGACGGTGGTCTATCCACCGGTCGACATCGAGCGCTTCGGCCTGCATGCGCAGAAAGAGGCGTTTTACCTGAGCGCCTCGCGGATGGTGCCGTACAAGCGCATGCCGCTCTTGATCGAGGCGTTCGCGCGCACACCGTGGCGCCGGCTGGTGGTGATCGGCGACGGGCCCGACTTCGCGAAGGCCCAGGCGATCGAGGCGCCCAACGTGACCCTGCTCGGCTACCAGCCCAACGACGTGCTGGTCAGCTACATGCAGCGCGCCCGCGCCTTCGTGTTCGCCGCCGAGGAGGATTTCGGCATCGCGCCGGTCGAGGCGCAGGCCTGCGGCACGCCGGTGATCGCCTATGGACGCGGCGGCGCGCTGGAGACGGTGATCGAGTCCGAGGACAGGCAGCGGCGCACCGGCGTGTTCTTCCACCGACAGACCGTCGAGGACGTGATCGACGCGGTGGAACGCTTCGAGGCGCTGGGGCCGTTCGACCCGGTGGCCTGCCGTGCCAATGCGCAGCGCTTCGCCGCCGAGCGTTTTCGCGAGGCCTTTGCCGAGGTGGTGGAGCGTGCCTCGGGCGGCAAGGCGCGAGGCGACTGAGATGCGCGCGGCGCGTGTTGTCTCGGCCCGCGGCTCAGGAAGCGGAGCGAACGGGCGCGAGCTTCGCCGCGGCGGGCGCCTGTGCGAGCGGGCCTGGGTCGTTCGCGCGCAGCGCGGCGGCGCCCAGCGCGCGGCTGGCCGCGACGCCGGCCTGGAACGCGCGCAATTGCGTCTCGACGCGGCAGTCCCGCCAGCCGCGCTCGATCAGGCGATGCAGCAGCGCCGGGTCCTCGTACAACTGGCGCATCCGCGCCGCGGCATCGGCGAGATCGGGCTCGGCCCAGGTGACGGTGCCGTACACGCCGCCTTCGTCCGGCCCGGTATGGAGCCGGTGGCGCACCAGCAGGCTGTTGTCCTCGCGCATGAATTCGAGGTTGCCGGACCAGCCGGTCGCGACGGTCGCGAGACCCAGTCCCATCGCCTCGAGCAGCGGCAGGCCGAAACCCTCGGCGCGATGCAGGGAGACGAACACATGGGCGGCGCTGAACAGCGCATCGACCTCGTCGCGCGGCAGCGTCGCCGCGATCAGCTCGATGCGCGGATCGCCGCCGGCCGCCTCGCGCAGGCGCGCCAGCTCGCCGGGCCGGTCGTGCAGCTTGAGCTTCATGACCAGCCGCACCTCGGCCTCGCGCGGGAAGGCGGCGCGAAACGCGGCGATGGTGCCGAGCGGGTTCTTGCGCGCCAGGCTCGAACGCGCGTCGGCCATGCCCAGGAAGCGCAGCGGGCCGGCCTCGCGATGCCAGCGGCGCGGCGTGCCGAGCGGATCGACCACGTGCGGGGCGACCAGCACCGGCGCCGCGAACACCGGCGCCAGCGCCTCGGCGGCGAAGCGGCTCGGGGTCCAGACCTCGTCGACCAGCGGCGCGGCCAGGTCCCAGCCGCGCGGCGGCAGCGCCGATTCCCAGGCGAAGTAGCCGATCGAGCGGCCGCTGGCCAGCACCTCGCGCAGCGGCCAGGCCAGCAGCGGCAGCTCGGGGCCGCCGCAGTGGAACACGAACAAGCCGCCCGGCGTAGCCTCGACGCGGCGCCACGGGCGCTTCACCGCCTCGGTCACGTCGATCGTCTCGACCTCGTAGCCGAGCCGCCGCAAGGTCCTGGCCTGGTAGCGCGCGCCGTTGACGATGCCGTTGGCCACGCCGAACTGGGCCACGATCTTGATCGTGCCGGGGCGCCGCGAGGCGAACTCGCGTCGGCGGCGGGCCGCCAGCACGAGGGCCTGCAGGCTGGCCAGCGCGACGGCCGCGCGGCGCTTGCCGAGGTTCGCGAAGGCGTGGATGGGGTTCGTCATCGTCGAATCGAAAAGGATGTGCACGCAAGCATCAAGCAACATGCGTGCCGTTCAAGAGGAAACCTAATCAAATGAGCGGGCCACCTCGTGACTTCGTCGCCGAGCGCCGCGAACCGCCCGGAATGGCGCCGATCTATTGCGATGCAATATCCGCAATCGTTTGCCGCGCGGGACGATACCGGCAGTCTTCCCCGGCGCGCCGGCGATCGTTACGTAACGCCTTGCCACAAGGGTTACGTAACGATCGGGTACATCGCTGCACGGCATGTCGCGATCGCGCGGCGCATCCGGCCAAGCGCTTGAAAACACGCGTTTTTCATGCGACGCAACATGAGCTTCGGGCAGGGCTCGGCTTGGCACGATACCTGCTGTACAGGCCTGTCGCCGCGCGGGCCGGGGAAAGCCGGCGCGACGGCGTCGATCGCGGGGCCGGCGCCGGTGGGCCCGGCCCGCGTCGGCATCCACCACACGATGCCGGCCGTGCGCGGCTCGCGAGCCGCGCCCCCATGGACCGCTACCAACGACAGCAAGCGACCAGCCGATGAGCATCTCGAACCAGCCAGGAAGAATCAGCGTGAACGGGAGGTTCCTGTTGCGGCCGGCCACCGGCGTGGACCGCTTCGCCTACGAAATCATGCGCAGCATCGACGAGCTGCTGGCCGAGGCGCATCCGGCGGTGGCGGGGCTGGCGGTCGAACTGCTGGTGCCCGAGGGGCCGCGCCGGATCGTCAACCCGTTCCGCCGGATCGCCATGCGCACCGTGCCGGGCCGGCGCGGCCAGGCCTGGGAGCAATGGGCCTTGCCCGGCGCCGCGCGCGGCAGCCTGCTGCTCAATCTCTGCAACTCGGCGCCGCTGTTCCTGCGCAACCAGATCGCCGTGATCCACGACGCCGCGCCGGTGCGCGTGCCCGACAGCTACAGCCGCGCGTTCCGCTCCTGGTATCGGCTGATGGCGCCCTGCGTGGGCCGCGCCGCCAAGCGCATCGTCACCGTGTCGCGCTTCTCGCGCGGCGAGCTGATCGATGCCTACCGGATCCCGGGCCGCAAGATCGGCGTGATCTCCGAGAGCGGCGAGCACATGCTGCGTCACGACGAGGACCAGGCGATCCTGGCGCGCCACGGCATCGGCACGCGGCCGTTCGTGCTGGCCGTGAGCAGCCTGAACCGCCACAAGAACTTCCGGCTGGTGATCGACGCGCTGCGCCATCTCGGCCAGGCCGATTTCGACGTGGTGGTGGCCGGCGGCACCGATCCCGCCGTGTACGGCCACGGCGCGGCCGCGCTGCCCGGCTACGTGAAGCATGTCGGCTTCGTCTCCGACGGCGAGCTCAAGGCGCTGTTCCGGCGCGCGACGTGCTTCGTGCATCCGTCGCGCTACGAGGGTTTCGGCCTGCCGCCGGTGGAGGCCATGACGCTGGGCTGCCCGATCGTGGTGGCCGACCTGCCGGCCGTGCGCGAGGCCTGCGGCGAGGCCGCCATCTATGTGTCGCCCGACGATCCCGCCGCGCTCGCGGCCGCGCTGTTGCGCGTGGCCGGCGACGCCGGCCAGCGCGAGGCGATGCGCGCACGCGGCCTGGCCCGCGCGCGCGAACTGACCTGGCGCGACAGCGCCATGCAACTGATCGAGGAGATCCGTCCATGCATCGCCTGAGGCACACCATCCACACCAGGGCGGCGAGCGCCGCGCAGGACCTCGGCCTCGACCGGCAGGCGGGCTGAACATGGAGATCAGCGTATTCGGCGTGATCGTCGCGGTGCTGGGGCTCCTGAGCCTGGCGCTGCCGTTCCGATGGTCGGTGATCCTGATGGCCTGCTGCACGCTGTTCGGCGCCACCGAGGCGATCTCGATCGGCGGCACCGGCATCCTGCCCGCCAACCTGTTCCTGCTGTTCTTCGCCGGCCGCGCGCTGCTGCGCGAGGACCTGCCGGCCTTCCTGCGCGAGCTCACGCCCGCCTCGCCGGCGTTCTGGCTCGCGATGCTGGCCGTGCTCGGCTGCCTCGGCGCGCTGCTGTATCCGCGCATCCTGCAGGGCGATACCTTCGTGTTCGCGATCGACCGCGCCGACGCCTCGGGCGGCCGGCTCGCGCTCACGCCGCTCGCGCCGGTATCGGGCAACCTCTCGCAATCGGTCTACCTGGTGGGCGAGCTGGTGCTCTACCTGAGCGCCTCGATCTACCTGCGCCGGCGCGACGCCAGCCTGGTGTTCGCCGACGCGATCCTCGCGCTGGCCGCGCTGAACGTGGCCGCGGCGCTGATCGACCTCGGCTCGGGCCTGCTCGGGCTGGACATCCTGTCGAGCATCAAGACCGCGCAATACGCGATCATGGACGGCGCGCAGGTGGATGGCCTGCGCCGCATCAGCGGCACCTTCACCGAGACCTCGGCCTTCTCCGCGTTTTCGCTGCCGCTGTTCGCGTTCTCGCTGAGCCTCTGGCTGCTCGGCTATCGGCGCCTGCTGAGCGGCGCGCTCGCGCTGGCGAGCTTCGCGCTGCTGATGCTGTCGACCTCGACCACCGCCTACGCGGGGCTGGCCGGCTACCTGGTGGTGTTCTCGCTGAGCCGCAGCGGCGCGGTGGACCGGGCCAGCCCGCGCCGCAAGTTGTCGCTGATCGCGCTGGCGGCGGTGGGCCTGGTGCTGCTGGCCGGCGTGCTGGCCGCGATCGATTCGCCCGTGATCCAGGCGGTGTCCGACCTGCTGTCCGGCGCGCTGTTCGACAAGCTCGACAGCGATTCGGGCGTCGAGCGCAGCGCCTGGAACCTGCAGGCGCTGCTCAACTTCGTGGAGACCGACGGGATCGGCGTGGGCCTGGGCAGTTCGCGCGCCTCCAGCTTCCCGCTGGTGCTGCTCGGCAATCTCGGGCTGGCCGGGCTGGTGATCTACGCGGCCTTCCTGTATTGCACGGTGGCGCGCCGGCGCGGCGTGGCCACCACGCGCGGCGACGAGGTGGTGGGCTTCGCGGCCCGGCAGGCGATGTTCGCGAACCTGATCGGCGCGACCATCTCGGCGGCGGTGTTCGATCTCGGCCCGTGCTTCTACCTGTTCTCGGCGGTGGCGTTCGCCGCGCTCAACCGGCGCGCGCCGGCCATGCGCCGCGACCTGCCGCGGCAGGCGCGCACGGCGGGCGGCCTGCAACGGAGCTATCGCCGTGGGTGAGCCGCACGACATGCGCGACGTCCCTCGGCGCGCCACGGGCCTGGTTGCCTTGCCGCCCGGGCGCCGGCCGTGCGCGGGAGGGCGCCCATGAACCGCATCAAGCCCACCCTGTCGAGCTTCGAGCTGCTGGCGGTCTACCTGTCCTACGTGGCGCGCTACGTCTACCCGCTGTTCCTGCTGCCGTATTACGGGCGCACGCTCGGCGCCGGCGGCTACGCGGTGATCCTGGCCGGCATGTCGCTGTCGAACTCGATCTGGCTGTTCGTCAACTACGGCTTCTCGACGGTCGGCGCGCGCGACGTGGTGCATACCGAGACCGACGCGCAGCGCGCGGCGATCCTGCGCCGCCAGTTCACGGCGCGCCTGGTGCTGTGCGTGCCGGGCGTGCTGATCGGCGCGGTGGCGGTGGCCAACTCGCCGATCTTTGCGCGCGTGCCCGGCATCGGCGTGCCGGTGGTGGCGATGGGGCTGGTGGCCGCCTTCAACCTCGGCTGGTATTTCGCCAGCACCGGGCGCGCCAGGAAGAGCGTGGCGATCGAGGTGATCGGCTTCGTCCTGTCGCTGTCGCTGATCTTCTGCTTCATCCACCGGCCGGGCGACCTGCGCCACGTGTTCCCCTTGCTGCTGCTCTCGAGCAGCGTGCAGCTCGGGCTGGCCTACTGGGCCCTGCGCGGCGAATTCGACGGGCTGCTCGGCAAGCTGCGCGAGGCGCTCGAGCTGATCCGCAAGTCCACCATCATCTTCGTCTACGGCGGCACCTCGGTGCTGCTGATCGGCGCCTCCACCTACGTGCTCTCGCTGCTCGCGCCGGCCGGCGAGGTGGGCGCCTTCGGCATCGCCGAGCGCCTGATCGGCGCGGGCCTGAGCCTGATGGGGCCGGCCGCGCAGATCCTGGTGCCGAAGGTCACCTTCCTGGTCGGCGGCGACACGCATCGCGCCAACACGCTGGCGCGGCGCATCTTCGCCTTCTTCTTCTGCGGCGCGGCGCTGGCCACGCTGGTCACCGTGTTCGCGGCCGGCTGGATCATCCCGCTGATCTTCGGCCTGGGTTTCGAGCACGCGGTGCCGGTGCTGAAGACGCTGGCCTTCGTGCTGCCGGTGAGCGTCTGCACCCAGGTGCTCGGCATGTACTTCCTGATCCCGCGCAAGCGCGAGGGCCTGCTGGCGCGCGGCGGGGTGATCGGCGCGCTGGTCAACCTGGCCTGCGCGGTGCCGCTGGCCACCCACTGGGGGGCGATCGGCATGGCCGTGGCGCGCCTGCTCGGCGAATCCACGCTGCTGGCGGTGCTGCTGCTGGGCGTCTGGCGCGCCGGCCTGATGGCGGAGTTCGTCGGCGGCCGGCCTTGCGCCGGCACGCCGGCACGCACATGAACCACGGCCGCCTCGATACCGGGGCCGCCTCATCCAGCAACCAGGCAATCGATGACGAAGCGACGGGGAGCGTGACGCACATGCAGGCGGTGACGGAATCGGTGACGGTGGTGATCTGCAACTACAACTACGGCCGCTACATCGCGGAGGCGATCGACTCGGCCCTGGCGCAGACCCGCCGACCGGCGCGCGTGCTGGTGATCGACGACGGCTCGACCGACGATTCGGTCGAGGTGGTGCGCCGCTACGGCGCGGCGGTGGAGCTGCTGCGCAAGGAGAACGGCGGGCAGGTATCGGCCTACAACACGGCCGTCGAGCTGCTCGACACCGAGATCGTGATCTTCCTCGACGCCGACGATTTCCTCTATCACGAGGCGGTGGCCCAGGTGATGGCCTGCTTCGCCGATCCGCGGCTGGCCAAGGTGCAGTACCGGCTCGACATCTTCTCCAGCGGCGGCGACCCGACCGGCAGCCAGATCCCGAACTCGCGGCCGCCGCGCGACTGCGGCCGCTCGCTGCGCAAGGGCTGGCTGTATCCCTCGCCGCCGGCCTCGGGCAACGCCTATCGCGTCGCGAACCTGCGGCGCATCTACCCGATCCGGGAGCCGCTGCACAGCAAGTACGGCGCCGATTTCTACGCGATCTACGGCATCGCGCTGACGGGCGAGGTGGGCAGCATCGATCGCGCGCTGGGCGGCTATCGCACCCACGCGCCGAACCTGCGTGCCGACAAGGCGCGCGACATCTCCTTCGCGAACGCCGCGAAATGGAAGGAGACGCCGCAGGAGTTCCTGCGGCGCTGGACCCTGCTGTCGACGCTTGCCGCGAGCCGGCTCGGCATCGCGCTGCCGGCCGAGCTGAACGACTACTCGTACACCAAGTCGGTGTTCGTCGCCGAGTTGTACGGGCGGCCCTTCCTGCCGCGCGTGCGCTGGCTGCTGCGCGGCTCGCCGCGCTATTTCCGCTCGATCCTCACCAATCCCTACTGGGGCTGGCGCAAGAAGCTCGCGCTGGTGGCGATCAGCCTGTGCTGCTTCGTGCCGGGGCAGCGGCTGTCCGACGAGGTGGTGCGCTTCATCGCCAATCCGCTGTCGCGACGGCGTTTCCTGCCGGGCGGGCGGCCGGCGTCATGAAGCGGCAGGAGCGGGGTGGAGCAGGGCGCGGGGCGCAGGACGAGGAACGAGGCAGGGACATGAACGGATCGATGGGTGAGTGCAGATGAAAAAATACGTGATCGTGGCCACCAAGGGCCGGGCCGACGAGTGCCGCGAGTTGCTGTCCTTGCTGGCGGGGCAGAGCGCGCCGCTCGATGCCGTCTACGTGGTGGGCGCGGAGCCGCCCGACGTGGAGGGCCTGCAGGCGCATCCGCTGGCCTCGCGCACGCGCTTGACGGTCTGCCTCTCGCCGGCCCAGGGCCTCACGCGCCAGCGCAATCACGGCGTCGAGCGCCTGCTGGCCGACATCGATACGGATGCGCCCGGCGCCCAGGACTGGTTCGTGGTGTTCTTCGACGACGACTACCGGCCCGCCGCCGACTGGGCCGCCTGCTGCGAGCAGGTGTTCGCCGAGAATCGCGAGATCGTCGCGCTGACCGGGCGCGTGCTGGCCGACGGCATCATGGGCGCGGGCCTCACCGAGCAGCAGGCGCGCGACTACCTGCGCGGCGCGATCCCGCCCGCCAGCCACTGGGCCTCGGGCGACACGCAGCGCGAGATGCAATCCGTCTACGGCTGCAACATGGCGATCGCCGGCCGCGCGATGCGCTCGTTCCGCTTCGACGAGAACCTGCCGCTTTACGCCTGGCAGGAGGACCGCGATTTCACCGGGCTGATCAAGCGGATCGGCAAGGTGGTCTACGACCCGCGCTGCGTGGGCGTGCACCTGGGCACCAAGCGCGGCCGCACCTCGGGGATCCGGATGGGCTATTCGCAGATCGCCAATCCGCTCTACCTGTACCGCAAGGGCACCATGAGCCGCCGCGTGGCGCTGCGCTTCATCGTGCGCAACGTGCTCGCCAACGTGCTCAAGAGCCTGCTGCACTTTCCTTTCGTCGACTATCCGGGCCGCCTGCACGGCAACGTGATCGGTTTCTGGGACGTGGTGCGCGGCAAGATCCATCCGCTGCGGGTCCTGCAGATCGGCGCGAAGTGAGCGTCCCGTCCCGCCATCCCTGACCTGATTCGCGGAGTGCCCGCCATGCCAGTCCAACCCGAGCTGATCGAGCTCGCCCCCGTTCCCGGCTGCTTGCCGGTCTCCATGCCGGCCGGCGAGGCGGCGCCTATCGCGCGCGCGCACGAGCGCGTGATGCAGATCTACGCGCACCTGGCGATCGACAAGGATGCCGAACGATGGCGGCGCAATCGCGAGTCGGGCCAGCTGGTCGGCCTGAACGACGTGACGCCCTACGGCTACGGACGCGCCGAGGCCATGCAGTGCCATGTGCGCTTCTCGGCGGCGGGCCGCGAAGGGCGCCTGGGCAAGCTGCTGCGCCTCGGCCTGCGTGCCGTGACCGGCTTCGACCTGCTGCATGCCTGGCGCAATCGCGACGCGATCCGCGTCGCCGACGTGGTCTGGACGCATACCGAATCGCAGTACCTGGCGGTGGCCGCGGTGGGCCTGCTGATCGGCAAGCGCGTCAGGCTGATCGGCCAGTCGGTCTGGCTGGTCGATCGCTGGCGCGGGCTGTGGTGGCCGCACAAGTGGCTGTTCCGGCGCCTGATCGCGCGGGTGGACGTGCTGAGCTTCCTGTCGCCCGAGAACGCGGCGCTGGCCCGGCAACTGTTCCCGCGTGCGCGCGTCGAGTTCCTGCCCTTCGGGATTCCCGCCGAACAACGGCAGCCGCCGCGCTGCCGCGTCGACGGGCCGATCCGCGTGCTCGCGCTCGGCAACGACCGGCATCGCGACTGGGCCACCCTGATCGAGGCCGTGCGCGAGGTGGCGGGCATCGAGCTGACGATCCTCTCCGGCACCGTGCCGGCCGGGCTCGCGCGCGGCGCGCGCAACGTCGAGATCCGCCTGGCGCGCAGCCACCAGGAACTGAGCGCGGCCTTCGAGGCGGCCACGCTGGTCTGCGTGCCGCTGCGCCGCAACCTGCACGCGAGCGGCATCACCGTGATCCAGGAGGCGGTGCTCTCGGGCCTGCCGGTGATCGCCACCGATATCGGCGGCTTGTCCGCCTACTTCTCGGCGGCCGAGCTGCGTTACGTGCCGGTAGGCGAGGCCGCCGCGCTGCGCGAGGCGATCGTCGAGGTGGCGGGCGACCCGGCGGCGGCGCTGGCGCGCGCTGCGCGAGCCCAGGCGCGCATGGGCGAGGGCGGCGAGCTGGGCGCGCAGCAGTATGTGCGCCATCACGTGCGGCTCAGCGCGCAACTGCTGGGGCGCGACGCATGACGTGCCCGCGGCGGGCACGGGCGTGCAGGCTGGCCGCCGCGACGCTGCTCGGGCTGGCCATGATCGCCCAGGCGCGGGGGCAATCCGCCGAGACACTCGACTTGTGCGCCTATCGCCTGGTCTTCGACGAGGACTTCTCCGACTTCCGGGTCGCGCCGCGCCAGCTCGGCGACGCACGATGGATCGCCCACACGCCCTGGAACGGCGATTTCGGCGATGCCGCCTTCAGCGACCCGGGGCCGGACGGCCCGTTCTCGGTGAGCGGCCACACGCTGTCGATCACGGCGCGCAAGTCGGCCGACGGCCGCTGGCGCTCCGGCCTGATCGCGGCCGCCGACGGCAGCGGCAAGGGCAGCGGCGTGCGCTACGGCTACTTCGAGGCGAGCCTGCGCATGCCGCCGGGGCCGGGCACCTGGCCGGCGTTCTGGCTCGGCACCCTGAAGCCGGGCAGCGACCAGTCGCCGGGCATCGAGATCGACGTGATCGAGTATTACGGACATGCCGACGGCGGTTACCGCTCGGCCGTTCACGTCTGGTACGAGGGCAAGGACAAGCCGCTGTCGCGGCATCGTTCGCAATACGTGCCGGTGGAGCCGGGCTCGCTGGTGACGGGCTTCCACAGCTACGGCGCGCGCGTGACGCCCGAGGCCATCACGTTCTACCTCGACCGCCGCCCGGTATGGCGCACGCCGACGCCGCCCGAGCACCGCCTGCCGCTGTTTCCGCTGCTGAACCTGGCGCTCGGCTCGGGATTCTCGATCAAGGACACGCCGAACCCTTCGGTGCTGCAGGTCGGCCGGGTGCGGATCTACGAGGCCGAGCCGGCGCGGGCGGCGCGCTGCCCGGCTGCCGGGCCTTGAACCTCGCTTGAACCACGTCGCCCTGATAGGGCGCCCCAATTAGCGCCTTAGGTAATCCCCATTTGACGCTCGGGGCGGCAAACCAGATGATTCAGCCAGCGCCCGGCATCCTCGGCCGACCCCCATCGAGGCACTGACAGAGGCGCCAGAATCAGGAGACATGCGCCATGCTGGATGCCCGCATCAAGGAGCAGTTGAAAGACAAGCTGCTTCGCTACCAGACGCAGGCGGTCGAGATTGCCGCCGCGTTCGACCCAGGCGCCGAGTCGGCGAAACTTCGCGAACTGCTCGATGAAATCGTTTCCGTGTCGGCGCGGCTGACGCTGGTCGAGTCGAGCGGGGACGACATGGCGGCACCTTCGTTCTCGATCGGCGTGCCCGGCGAGGCGCCGCGCATCCGCTTCTGCGGCGTGCCCACCGGCAGCGAGTTCACCTCGGTGGTGCTGGCGATCCTGCAGGTGGGCGGCCACCGGCCGAAATTCGACGAGGCGCTGCTCGCGCGCATCGAGGCCCTAGGCGGCGACTACGCCTTCGACACCTTCGTTTCCCTGACCTGCCCCTATTGCCAGGAAGTGGTGCAGGCGCTCAACGGCATCGCGGCGCTGAACCCCGGCATCCGCCATCGCGTGATCGATATCGGCCTGTTCCCCGACGAAGCCCGCGCGCGCGGCATCGAGGTGGTGCCGACCCTCCTGATGAACGAGGAATGGTTCGGCGAAGGCCGCACCACGGCCACGCAGATCACCGTGCGCCTGGCCGGGATCGAGGCCGACATGCGGGAAGCGCTGCGCGCGGCGGGCATCGAGCCCTGACACCGCCCTGGCTCAGCCCGCCGCCGACTGCGCCGTGAATAGGGCCAGTTGGGCGGCGAAAGCGCGCTGGTAGGCGGGCCGCGCCACGGCGCGCGCCGCGTAGGCGGCCAGCCTCGGGAATTCGTCCAGCAGCCCTGAAGGTTTCAGGCGCAACAACACCGCCACCATCATCAGATCGCCCACGCTGAACGCGCCGTCGAGCCAGTCGGCCGCGCCCAGGCGCTCGGACAATTCATCGAGCCGGGCCCGGATGCGATCCTCGACGATCGGCAGGCGCCGCGCGTACCAGGGCTGGTCGCGCTCCTGGAACCTGAGGTTCTGCAGATCGAGGATCGGCGGTTCGATCGTGTTGAGCGCGGCGAACAGCCAGGCGATCGCGCGCGCCCTGGCGTTCGGCTCGGCGCTCAGCAGGCCCGGATGGCGCTGCGCGACATGGAGCACGATCGCGCCCGATTCGAACAACACCAACTCGCCTTCCTCGTAGCTCGGAATCTGCCCGAAGGGATGGCGCGCGCGGTGTTCGGCCTGCTTCATCGCGGCGAACGACAGCAGCCGCACCGTGTAGGCCTGGCCCGCTTCCTCCAGCGCCCAGCGAACCCGCATGTCGCGCGCGAGCCCCTGGCCGCGATCGGGCGAGCGTTCGAACACCGTGACGATGGGAAGCTGGGCGGGGCTCATGGTGGTGTCTCCCTGGTTGTCGGTCGCGCATATCCGATCGACGTTCGGGAGCGGGCTGGATCGACATCGCCGAAAAATTATTTCAGTCGGTTCATTCCAAACAATCCGTCCCGCTGCTGTTCGCATCGAAACGGTCTGGTTCGATTCTCCACACTCGCGGCCTTTGTTTTCCGTCGATTGCGTCAATCATGGAATCTGATTCACCGATTGCCCACTCACTATTTCGCTGCGCGATGATATGCGCAAAAACCAAACAAATGCCTTTCAAAAACAATACGGCCTGTAATAGGATTGAGCGGTAGTCAGGTATTTGTAAACATAGATATTCGTTGAGAGAGAGGGCCGATCATGACCACGCTATACATCACGGCGGCGCCGATAGGCGCTGTTCCCAAGTTTCTCGATCCGCTTGAAGCGACCTTTATTCCCGCTTTCCTGCTGGAAGGATTTTTCGATGCCGGCCAGCGCACCAGGATCCTGGCCGACCTGAAGGCGGACGGCTGGGAAGTGGTGCCGGCGGGCGGCCTTCTGCTGCAGTCCGGGCATGCCTTTCCGATCGCCGAAAGCCTGCTGCCAGGCGGCGCCCAGGGCGACTCGCTGCGCCAGGCGCTGAGCCAGGCGCACTGGTCGCCGCGCGATGGCGCCTGGCACCCTTTGCAGGCTTCGAATCAAAATGCCGCGCGAATCCCCAAGCAATGGCTGGCCGATGTTTCCAATAAACTGGCGCGGCGCATCGTATTGCAATTGACCACCTATGGCTGGATCGTTTCCGATCAGGGCGATTTAATCTGGGAACACGCGAGCCAGCACAATTACCTGCCGCCTTCATTAATCGAAATGATTCAAAAGGAATCGCCGGCATTATTGACGCATCTGGAAAATGCCGGTTGGACCCTATGTCCGGTCGGTTATTGGCAGGCCGGCAAGGCGCGCTCGCCTTATCTGCCGATTACGCCCGACGCGATTACCGAGGAAACCATTCGCTCGATGCAGGAAGGCGCGGCGGTGGTGCATCTGCATACGCGGGACCTGAGCGACCGCCGGCGCATCGAGATTCCGGGGCTGGGCGCGGTGACGGTCGGCTCGCAGCGCAACCAGATCGTGCTCGACGATTACGACGAGATCGTGCCGATGGTGAAGAAGCGCGAGCCGGGCGCGATCCTGAACCTGTCGACCAGCGTGCGCGGCGATCGTCACGGCGCCCGCAGCACGCTGCGCCGCGCCCACCTGAAGTTCTACGACGACGCGGGATCGATCCCCGAGGTGGCCTCGCTGAGCCCGGCCGCGGTGGTGTTCCAGGGCGGCGGCGGCTACGACAACGCACCGGATTTCCTCGACGCGCAGTTCGCCCATTTCGAGGAAGTCGGCACGCGTCCCGAGGTGGAGGTGTTCAACCACGCGATCGTCGACAACGCCACCTCGCTGTACCGCGACCGGCTGCTGCGCACCGGCAAGCCGGTGCTGTTCATGCTGGTGGCCGGCGTCGACCAGTACCGGCGCGATCCGATCAGCGGCGAGGTGGAGGACGATTCGCTGATCGCCTCGGCGGTGCGCGAGGAGATCGCCGGCCTGCTGGCCGCCGAGAATGCGCAATCGCACCAGCGTGCGGTCGAGCTGGCGGTCGAGCAGTTGCGCCCGGTGGTCGAGCGGCTGCGGGCCAGCTTCCCGGTCTCGAAGGTCTCGATCCTGCTGCCGGGGCCGATGCAGAACCTGCTGGTCGACGTGGCGCTGGCGCTCAAGCTCGACGGCATCCGCGTCGGCCTCGAGGACGGCCTGACCGTCAACGACGCGCGCGTGCCCGGCGGCGTGCGCAAGGCGCGCGGCACCTGGGAGCAGGTCAGCCTGCTGCGCGAGGAACTGCTCGGCAAGGGCGCGAAGATCCTCACGGCGGCCCAGGTGCGCGACATGTTCGGCCTCGGCCTCAAGCCGGCCGTGCAGCGCGAGCGCCAGGCCGCGGCGGGCTGAGCGGGCCATGGCGATTTACCGACTTGGCGAGCGCGTGCCGTCGATCGACGACAGCGCCTTCGTGGCCGATACCGCGGCCGTGATCGGCGACGTGCGGCTCGCCGCCGATACCAGCGTCTGGTTCGGCGCCGTGCTGCGCGGCGATACCGAACCCATCGTGATCGGCGAGGGCACCAACGTGCAGGACGGCGCGGTGCTGCATACCGAGCGCGATCGTCCGCTGCGGGTGGCGGCCCACGTCACGATCGGCCACCAGGTGGTGCTGCACGGCTGCACGATCAGCGACTACAGCCTGATCGGCATCCAGGCGGTGGTGCTCGACGGCGCGGTGATCGGCCGCCAGTGCCTGGTGGGCGCGGGCGCGATCGTCACGGCCGGCACCGTGGTGCCGGATCGCTCGCTGGTGCTGGGCGCCCCGGCCAAGGTGGTGCGGGAGCTCTCGGAGGCGGAACTCACGCGCTTGCGCGGCAATATCGAGTTCTACGCCGATCAGCGGCGGCCGCAGTACCTGCGCGAGCTGGTGAGGCTGGATCGGTGAGCGCCGGGCTGCCCGCCTGAGCGGGAAGGACGGCGCAAGGCCGGCCCAGGCCGGATCGAGATCGGCGCGCGACGGTATCGTCGCGCGCCGATTCTTCATGACGGGGCGGCGCCCGGATCCACTCAGCGTCCGCCGATGCCGTCCGCCGGACCCGGCACCGAGGCCCGGCGCGCGGCGTCCGCGTACAGCAGATGGCCGGCGAGTTCGAGCGCGAGGCCCAGCACCACCCCGCAGCCGGCCACCAGCAGGCCGACCCGCTGGAACGGCATCAGGTCGGCCAGCCAGCCCGATAGCAGCGCGAAGGCGATCAGCAAGCCGGTGCCGATCGCGTTGCTGCCCGCGGTCAGCGTGACGATGTCCTCCGGTTCGCTGGCCTGGATCAAGCGCGACTGCGCGGCCGTGAAGGCCAGCTCGAACAGGAAGATGAAGCCGAAGTAGAGGCCGAGCATCTGCGCGCGCGTGTGCGCGAGCGTGGCCGCGTAGACGCTGGCCGATGCCAGCAGGTTGACGCAGAAACCGAAGCCGCCGAGCCTGACCAGCCGCGGAATCAGCGAGACCGCCAGCGCGCCGAGCACGATCGCGATGCCGCTGACGATCTGCAACTGCATCACGGCGGTATCGGACAAGGACATCGCGCGAATCGGCAGGATGGTCCGCGCCGCGTTGTGGAAGCCCTGGAACACGCCGGTGGCGATGCACAGATAGCCGAAGGCGCGGAACAGCGCGCGATGCCGGGCCGCCGCGCCCACCGCGGAGGCGATCACGCCGCGGCGCACCGGCACGGCGCGGCGCTGCGTGCGCACGTCGGGCAGCAGGGCGTAGCAACTGGCGGAAAACGCGAAGGTAGCGGCGCTGATCGCGGCGACGCCGAGCAGCGAGACGCGGCTCACCAGCATGCTGCCGAGCACGCCGCCCAGCACCCCGCCCAGGTAGTAGGAGAGATTGAAGGTGGACGAGGCCAGTTCGAGCTGGCGCCCCTCGAACAGATACTTGACCAGCACCACGCGGCTGGTCTTGGTGATGGCCTCGACGAAGCCACGCAGCAGGAAACAGCCGAGCACCGGCACCACCCAGCCGTGCATCAGCAGCAGCCCGATGCTCAGCGACAGCACCGCGCCGCCGAGGTCGCTGGTGACGATCGCGCGTCGCAGCCCGACCGTTTCGCAGATCCGGCGGATGGTGGAGACCAGCAGCACCGGCAGGATCCACTGGAACGCGAACACCGAGGCGGCCCCCACGCCGGAGCCATGCACCCGGATCAGGTTGGCCGATACCGCCAGGAGCAGGAAGAAGGTACCGGTGGCGCTGACCAGCATCGCCAGCCACAGCAACAGGAAATGCCGGTTGCGCGCCAGAAGCAGCCAATCTTGCATGAGATGTCCTCAGTCGTTGATTTCGACCAGCTTGATGCCCAGCACCTGTTCGACCTCGGCGCGGATCCCGGCCACCTGCCGGACCACCTCGGCGTAGCTGTCGGCGGTCATGCGCACCACGCCCGCCACGCCGTAGTTGGTGTCCATCCTGCGCAGCATCATGCCGGGCCGGATGTCGGCGCTACCCGAGTGCAGCCGCGCGAGAAACGGCTCGAACCAGTCGGGCGGCAGGTCCTCGCGCACCACGCAGTCGTGGTCGGCACCCAGGAAGGAATGGCTGGCGGCGAGATGGGTCGGCAGCCGGCCCAGGTCGAGGCGCTCGCCGAGGTAGACGCGCACCAGCAGCTCGAACAGGTTCACGCCGCTGGCGGCGCGGATCAGGTCCGGGATCGCGCCGCCGGCGATGCGCGGGTTGACCTCGACCAGTTGCGGGCCCTCGCGCGTGTAGATGAATTCGACGTGGAAGAAGCCGAGATCGAGCCCGAGCGTCTTGACCACGCGGATCGCGTAGTCGGCGGCCGTCTGGTATTCGTCGTCGCTCAGGCCCGAGGGGATGCTCGAACCCATTTCCAGCACCGGGTTGTGGCGGCCGGTCTTGCGCCGTACGATCGCCAGCGGCGCCCATTCGCCATGCGCGCTTGCCGCGACCTCGATCGAGTACAAGGGCCCCACCGCGATTTCCTCGATGACGAATTCCAGCGAGATCTCGTCGCGCACGCCTTCCTCCAGGCCGCCGATCTGCGCGGCGGCCTGGGCGAAGTGAGCAGCCAGCGCCGCATCGTCATGGACGATCGAGGTCAGCACCTTGCCCATCCCGGTGGCCGGCTTGACGATCACCGGATAGCCGATCTCGCGCAGCGCGGCGCGCGCGGCCTCGATCGAGCCGACCAGGGCGTGGCGCACCGAGGGCACGCCGGCGGCCACCAGCAGGTCGCGGCAGCGCGCCTTGTTGCGGGCATTCTGGATGCCGGCCACGCTGGTGCCGCGCAGCCCCTCGCGCTCGGCGGCCATCGCGGCCGGCAGCGCGCACATGTGCAGCGTGCTGAGCACGGCGTCGACGCGATGCGCGGCGAGGCAGGCGCGCAACGCGGCGTGCACGGCGTCCGGATCCTGCGTGTCCTCGGCGGACCAGCTGTGATCGACCAGGCGCGCGCGCGCCTGCCTGCCGGCATCGTCGAGCAGCCAGTCGAACTTGCCGGAGGTGATCAGCGAGACCGTGTGTCCGGCCTGCTTGGCCGCCTCGAGGGCCTGGATGCCGGGGCGGGTGGTTTCGACGAAGACCAGGTGAGCCATGATGGAAGTCTATTGAGCGGAATGGGTTGGAGAATCGGACAACGCGGCGGCCGCCGCCGGCGTCGCATGCTCGCGCAGCGCCTGCAGCACCTGCGCGCCGCGCAGCGCGTATTGCCCGGTCGGCGTCAGGCTGTTGTCGTCGTAAGGATAGGGGTTCATGCCCATCACGAACAGCGGGGAGGGGGCGATACCGGGCAGCGCGAGCCGGCCGTCCGCGTCGGGCAACACGATGCCGCCGGGCGCGCACATCGGCACCGGCCGTCCATCGACCTCGAGCGGCAGGGTGTTGCTCTCGTAGCCGAGCGCCTGCACGATGCAGTCGGCCTCGTCGAGCCTCGGCGCGGCGTCGCCGAGCCGGGCGGCCCGTATCTGGGCGAAGCCCGCCAGCCGGTTCGCGGCGATCTCGCGGAAGGTGTGCCGCGCCGCGTGGCGCAAGCCGGAATAGCGGAATACGTTGCCGGTCTCGGGACAACGATCGCGCTCGAGATCGGGTACCGCCTCGAGCGCGGCGTGCTCGGCCGCCGCGTATTCCTCGTGGCTGCCGTAGAACAGCTTGACGAGCCCGCGGTGCTGGAGCGTGACGCTGCTGCCCGCTGCCAGCGTGCCGGGCTCGGCCAGCAGCCTGGCGATCGCATAGGCGCTGTGCGAGCCGCCCAGCAGGTGCACCCGCACCGGCGTGTCGCGCCACGCGGCCGGCGGCCCGTGCTCGATGATCTGCCGGGACAGCAGCAGCTTGTGCCGCCACGGCAGCAGCTCGGCATGGACCCGCTCGCGGATGCCGGTGGCGAGCACGACCAGCCGGCTGCGCACGCGGCTGCCGTCGTCGAGCTGCACCGTCACGCCGTCTTCGTCGACGTCGATGCGCACCGCGCGGCGGCGCAGCCAGACGCGCCCGGCGCCCAGTTCGCGCCGGATGATCGCGCCGAACGGGCGCAGCGCTTGCGCCAGGCGCGCCAGCGGGAAGCTGCCGACCGATTCGCGCAGCGCGATCACGTCGGCATCGCGCAAGGCGGCGCCGTAGACGCGCTGCGGATCGACCCAGCCGAAGAAATCCGATCCGTAGGAATTCGAATCGATCCGATAGAACGGGAAGTTGCCGGGCCCCGGCTGCTCGCCGGCATCGATCACGCCGATGCGATAGGCGAGCAGGTCGGGATTGGCGCTCAGCAGCCCGGTGCCGCGCAGGCCGCATCCCACCAGTAACAGGTCGAGCTCTGGATCGTGCGTCATGGGATTCGCTGGAAAGCGCCCGCGCCGGGCAGGCCGGCGCGGGCGCAAGGGCCGTCAGGCGGCAACCGGCGTCGCCGCCACGCTGGGCAGCAGCGCCATCAT
The DNA here is from genome assembly GCF_011753175.1 of Burkholderia sp. Cy-637. Lineage (NCBI taxonomy): Bacteria > Pseudomonadati > Pseudomonadota > Betaproteobacteria > Burkholderiales > Burkholderiaceae > Burkholderia > Burkholderia sp. Cy-637. Next base: position 23,075 of record NZ_VWWC01000057.1, read on the forward strand.
CCGGTCGCACACGGCGGCGGCGTGCTCCAGGCGACGCGCCATGCCGAACGCGATCGGCGCCATCAGGTCGGGACGGGCCTGGATCATCGGCATCACCACCTCGTGCATCCAGCCATGCGCATGCTCGACGTCGACCACGGTGTGCTCCAGCAGGTAGCGCATCCGCTCCTCGGGCCAGCCCACGCGCCGCCAGCCCATGATCTGCTGGTCGAGCCGGCCCGGCACCATCAGCTCGGTGGCCAGCATCATGCCGATCGCCTGGGGCAGCAGGGCGCGATTGAACACCGCATGGAAATACATGTTGGCCAGGCGCAGTTCCTCCACGCAGAAACGCTCGATGTCGTTCAGGTAGACGTCGTCGGCCTCGCCCAGCGCATTCGTCATGTCGAGACGCAGTTGGCGGTGCATCAGCGCGGTCTCGCCGCGGCCCATCTCGTCCCAGAAGTTCTTCGAGAACTCCGCCTTGGCCGCGCCATAGACGCCGGGCAGCATCTTCGCGAGGATGTCGCCGAAGTGGATGTCGAACGGCGTTTCCTGGACCAGGAACTCGCGCAGTTGCTCGTGGCTCGCGGCGTCGCGCAGGAAGGCGAACAGCGGATGGCCGACGTTGGAGCGATGCGAGCGGCAATGCGCGCTGGCCCATTGCTCGAACTGCTCCGGCGCCGGCGGCGTGCCGAACAGCTCGCCGTGGCGCGCCGTCTCGCTGTCGCTCCAGGCCTGCTCGAGGACCTGGCGCAACTGGTCGAAACGATGGTGGTCGAGATCGCGCCAGCCGGGCGTCCAGGGAGTGGCGATGCGCCCCGCGTAAAGGGCGTACAGCACGCGGTGCAGCGCCAGCTCGGCCTCTAACTGCTCGCTGCCGGCGGCGCCGAAGGCCGTGGCGGCGGCCGTGCCGGCCTCGTTGAGCAGGTGTTGCCAGGCCGCGTCGCCGGCGTTCGCCTCGATCGCCAGGAACAGGGGCCACAGGCCGTGGGCGGAATTCGACTGGGTGGAAAGGTTCATTGTTGTCATGATCAGAGGGTGGGGCTCGTGGTGTCTTGCGTCAGTTGGGTATGCAGCCAGGTGGCCACTTCGTCTTCCGTGAACAGCGACTGGTTCAGCGCGCGGTGATAGTCGCCGATGCAGCGCCGCAGCTCGTCGTGCGCGCCCGCGCTGCGCCGTCGCCATTCGGTCTCGAGCAGCGGATACAGCCGGTCGGCGAGCGCCTCGCTCGGCTCCAGGCCGTGCGCGTCGAGCAGGCGCGTCTCGCGCAGGAAGCGCAGCAGGCCGTCGCGTCCGCTGCGCACGCCGAACATGCGCACCAGGCTCGAACCGATCTCGCGCGGATCGAGGATGTCGAAGATGGTCGGCGCGCGGTTCAGCAGCTCGGTGCGGATCCCGCTCTGGATGCCGTGCGTGATCACGCCGGTGACGGCCTGCGCGGGGTTCTCCAACAGGCCGTACAGGCGCTCGCCGAGCCGGCTCAGCGCATACAGGCCGTGGTAGTCGAAGTCGCGCAGCTCGACGCCGTACAGCTTGCGCAGCGCCATCGCGACCTCGGCGAGCGCCGGGTGGCCGGCGCGGTTGGCGAAGCCGCCGACCGACACGTCGACCCCCTGCAGGCCCAGCGAGAGGCCCACCACCGCATTGCTGGTGGCCATCCCGAAGTCGTCGTGGAAGTGCCCGTAGAAGCGCAGCGTCGGATGGCGCGTCACCAGTTCGCCGACGGTCTGCTCGAGCTGGTGGGGCAGGCAGGTGCCGGCCGTGTCGACCAGGCGCACCTGGGCGATGCCGTGGCGCGCCACCAGGTCGACCGCGTCGCGCAGGTGGCCGTGGTCGGCGCGGAACGCGTCGAGCAGGCCCACCATCACGCCGCCGCCGCGGTAGCGCTTGAGGGTCGGCAGGAAGGCGTCGAACCATTCGAGGTTCGCCGCGCGACGGCCGCCCACGCTGTCCGCGTCCCAGCGAGCCGGATCGAAATCGACCTGCTTGTCCTTGCGCAGGATCACCGGAAACAGATGCTGGATCTGCTGGTCCGAGACGGAGTGGATCGCGATCAGCCAGACCGAGCCGAGCGGCGTGCCCTGGCGCGCCAGTTCGTCGAGGGCGGCGAACGACTGCTCCATGGTGATGCCCACGTGCGAGATCACCATGAAGCGGACCTCGGCGGGAATCCGGCCGGCCTGCTGCCGCCGCACCAGCTCGGCGAGCAGCTCGATGTTGTGCGGCACGTCCGGGAACATGCCGACCACGATCGAGCGCACGCCGCACGCGGCGATCGCCTCGGCCAGGTCGCATTTCGCCTCGAGCGTGGGCGGCACGGTCGCGCGTTCCGCACCCTCGCGCAGCGATTCGTCCATCAGGTCGATGTCGGGGCGAAAGCGGTAGCGGCGATCGGGCAGGACCTGCGCGGCGATGCCGGGCGAGGCGCTCATGCCGGCACCTCGTCGCTCGCGTGGCGCAATGCCTCGACCGGGTAGCCGTTGGCGCGCATCCAGTCGTCGTCGAGGAACTTGCTCAGGTACATGTTGCCGGAATCGGGCAGGATCACGACGATGTTGCGGCCCGGGAAACGCGCGCTGATCCGGCTCGCGACCGACATCGCGCTGCCGCTCGAACCGCCGCACAGAATGCCTTCCTCGCGCACCAGCCGGCGCGCCATCAGGAAGGATTCCCGATCGTCGACCTGGACGATGTCGTCGATCACGTCGAAATCGACCGCCTTGACCAGGTAGTCCTCGCCGATGCCCTCCACCTGGTAGGTGTGCGGCGTGCTCATGCGGCGGTGATGGAAATAGTCGTGGAAGATGCTGCCGATCGGATCGACGCCGATCACCTGCACCTCGGGCTTGCGCTCCTTCAGGTAGCGCCCGATGCCGCTGATCGTGCCGCCGGTGCCGATGCCGGCCACCAGCACGTCGATCTCGCCCTCGGTCTGCTCCCAGATCTCGGGGCCGGTGCTGGCATAGTGCGCCTCGGCGTTCAGCGGATTGTTGTATTGGTCCGGGTAGATCGCATCGGGGGTCGTGTCGGCCAACTGCCGCGCGACGCTGTAATAGCTGCGCGGATCCTCGGCGGCGACGGCGGTGGGCGCGACCACCACCTCGGTGCCGTAGGCGCGCATGCGCGAGATCTTCTCGCGGCTCATCTTGTCCGGAATCGTCACGATGCAGCGCAGGCCGTGGGCCGCGGCCGCCATGCTGAGCGCCGCGCCGGTATTGCCGGAGGAATTCTCCACCAGCACCGAGCGAGCGCTCAGTTCGCCGCTGGCCTCCATATGGCGGATCAGGTGCCGCACCAGGCGGTCCTTGATGCTGCCGCCGGGGTTCATGAACTCCAGCTTGGCGAACAGCCGGGCGGTCTGCCCGGCCTCGACGACTCGCCTGACTCTGACCAGCGGAGTATGGCCGACGGCGTCGAGCACGGAATCAAATGCTTTCATGAAATCACCACTCCATTCATAGAATCGCGATTTGACATGGGTGTACCGACGCCGGAATTGCATGGCGCCCATACTCCACGTCAGGAAATGAAGTTCGACTGGGTAGATGGGGACTGCTTGGTTTTATTGATTATTGCCAACCACGAAGAATGGATGCCGGGCGCGAATGCCTCGAGTCATTCGCCATGCATCGCTTATCTCTTCGCGTCATAAATTAACCAGAATTTAATATAAACATAACTGTCGCAATTGACAGGCGCTCGATTGGTTCAAGATGGCGCGAAGTATTGCCGAATGAATGCGAATTCGCATCAATCGAAAGCAATGTAATGGTAATGATGAAACAATGAATCGATTTGCGTCGAGGCGTGTCGCCGCCAAAGGGTAAACCAGTGGCCAGGCGGGCGGCGGCGCATGACCCTGCCGGCCTCGCCGGTGCGCCATGCATTACGTCGGAAAAGCGAACCGTTTCGGGGAGAGATGAAGGGCAGGAGAAAGCGGGATTCGACGGTTCATAGGCCGCATTCGAATCCCGATTCGTCGATTTAAACAATGCGTTAATCGAGAGTCGACGAGCGTCGATATTTATCGGCGGCGCGGAATTTCAAGGCCCGGGACAATTCCGCGTGAAGCGCCTAGCGCAGATATTCGTATTGCCGGTTCGCATGATCGAAACGCCGTTCGATGCGGCCGAGGCGCACCACGGTCACGCCGGGGCGCAACTGGCGCAGCGAGGGCATCACCAGCATGCAGTCGTCGTAAGGCGTGCGAACCGCTTCGCCATTCGACCAGCCGATCGTGGTGCCGGCCGTCTCGAAGCGCTCCAGCCCCGTGTAGGGCCCGGCGAAACGGAAATCCATGCTGCTCGCCACCACCGGCTCGGTCACCCGAACCACCGTCATCCTGGCCGGCAAGGACCGCAGCCAGCCGGCCGGCAAATCGGCCGGATCGATCACGCCGGTGCCGAGCAGGAAACGGGCGGTGCTGTCCCGCGCGACTTCGACGGCGCTCGCCTCCCAGTGCTGGCCGCATTCGATCAGCAACGCGTTGCGCGCGCTGGCGGGATCGCCGAACCCCGCGTAGTCGCGCAGGCGACGGCCTTCGGGATGGCCTTCGTCGCCAATCACCGTGGCCGGCGCGCCGAGCTGGACGGCCAGTTCGATGCCCTTGTCGAGCGGTCCGGCCACGATCAGCGGCGCGCTTTTCTCGTGCATCGAATGCAGGTCCAGCAGCAGGTCGACCGTGTCGATCACGGGGCGCATCGCGCGGGCCCGATCGAGCTCGGACGAGCGGCGCGCGACGTCGTCGAGCAGGGCCGCCGTCCAGACGCGGTTGAAGTCCTGGTCGACGAAGCGCGCGCGGTCGGGCTGCGCGGGATCGAAGCGCGCGTAGGCCGCGACGTTGGCGAAGGCTAGCGTCAGGCGTCCGCGGCGCGGGCGCAGGCCGGCGCGCAGCAGCGCGTCCACCACGATCGCGCCGCAGACCTCGTTGCCATGCGTGAGCGCGTTCACCATCACGTGCGGCCCCGGCGCGCCGGAATCGAAGCTGTGGACATGGGCGATGCCGGTGTTGCCCTCGGCATGCGCGCCGATATCGGGGAACTCGACTTCGATCGGATAGGCAGCCTGGCTCATGCGGGCACTCCGTGGCACAGGTGATGGATCGGCAAGCGGATTCCGGGCCTCGAGCCGGGCATGTTCGACAGGCGCGTCATCAGGCTTCCTCGACGGCGGACGTCAACGGCAGCCAGGCGACCTGGATGCCGTTCACATGGAAGGCCAGCCCCAGTTGACCGTGGATCTGCAGCAGGCTGCTGCCGGCCTGGACGGCGCCGGGCAGGGCGGCTCGCGACGCTACGCGAGCGCCACCCGCGGCCAGGCTTTGCGGGCGGGCGGCCCGCAGCGCGGCGACCAGCCCGGCCGGATCGCGCTGGCCGACCGCAAGACGGCACAGGGCGAGCCAGTCGGCACGCTCGTCATCCTGCGGGACGGATTCGCCGGGCGCCACGGGGCGCTCGCGCAGGCGGCCCAGCAGGCGGCGCAGGTGCTGGCGCGAGGCCGCCTCGCTGCGCCCCGTCAGCGGCCCCAGTTCGGCGTGATCGAAATCGAATACCTCGTGCAGCAGCACCACGGCGCCGTCCACGGCGGGCAGCGCATGCGCGAGATGCCGTAAGGCGGCTTCCAGGCGCCGGGCCTGCTCGACCAGTTGCTCGGGATGCGCCGCATCGAGCCCGGGGCTGCCGGTCTCGGCCTCGCGCGCCAGGATGCCCCGGTAGCGTTCGCGGCGGCGCAGCACGTCGATGCACAGATGGCGCAGCACGGTGACGAGCCAGGCCTCGTGGCCGGCCGCGGTGGGCGGCAGGTCGCCCGTGGCGGTTCGCAGGTAGGTGTCCTGGACCAGGTCCTCGGCTTCGCTGCCGTCGGCCAGCCAGCGGCGCGCCAGGGCCAGCAAGCGCCGGCGCAGGGCACGGTCCTCGGCCAGGGGATGGGAGGCGTGGGGGGATGTCACGTTCATGGCGGCTCGTTCGTATACCGCGTTGAAACTAACACGACCAGGAGTTTTCAACCATGCTTGCCAACGACAAGGAACAGGACGGCGCGGCCCAGCCCGCGCCGGGACAGCCCGGCGCCTTCCTGGAGGAGAAGGCCTTTCGCGCGCGCACCGTGCTGGTGTTCGGCACCATCACCGACGCGCTCGCCTCGGAAACCGTGCGCCGCCTGCTGGCGCTCGATGCCGAATCCGCCGCGCCGATCGACATGATCGTGTCCTCGCCGGGCGGCCATCTCGAATCGGGCGACGCGATCCACGACGTGGTCCGCTTCATCGACGCGCCGGTCAATATGATCGGCACCGGCTGGGTGGGCAGCGCCGCCACCCACCTGTATTTGGGCGCCGCGCGCGAGCGGCGCTTCTGCCTGCCGCAGACGCGCTTCCTGATCCACCAGCCGAGCGGCGGCGCCAGCGGACAGGCCAGCGATATCGCGATCCAGGCGCAGGAGATCGTCAAGGCGCGCGAGCGCATCGCCGCGGTGATCGCCCGCGAATGCGGGCAGCCGCTGGCGCGCGTGCTGGAGGACATCGAGCGCGATCGGTGGATGCCGGCGCAGGAGGCGCTGCGATATGGGTTGGTGGCGCGCGTGGTGGAGCGGCGGGGCGAACTGGCGGATCGAGTCGGAAACGTCCGATAGATCGAGCCAGCGGATCGATGGAAGATCGGACGCAAGGGGATCGTCCATCGACCCGCCCATGGATCACGCCGGCCCACGCAGCAAGGGGCCGGTCGGGCGGCCATGATTCGATATCTCACACCGACCATGCCGCGCAGCCGAACCGCTTGCCGAGGACATGGCCCGGAAATCGACGCTCCCGCAATACCCAATCGAAGATTGGAATCGGCATGGCAAGTCACGCTTGCCATGCTTTCTTGCCATCGAATCGGGATTTCACGCGGAGACAGTCTCATGTGCCGGACCCTGCAAGCCCTGAACACCATCAAGCACGCCAGCCGCGCGCTGGGCGGCCTCGCCCTGCTGACATCGATGTCCGTCCATGCTCAATCGAGCATCACGCTATACGGCACCATCGACATATCGCTGAGCCATGTCGGCCATGCCAGGGGCAAGGACAATCTCTGGCTGCTCGGCAACAGCAGCATGGGCAACCTGACCGGCAGCAGCTGGGGCTTGAAGGGCAGCGAGGACCTGGGCGGCGGGCTGAAGGCGATCTTCCAGCTCGAAAACGGCTTCGATCCCGGCAACGGCCAGCTTGCCGGCGGCCGCCTGTTCGGCAACCAGGCCTTCGTCGGCCTCGCCAGCGAGCGATATGGCACGCTCACGCTCGGCCGCCAGTACGATCCGCTGGTCGATCTCGTGCAGGGCATCACCGCCGGCAATGATTTCGGCAGCGCATTCGCGACGGCGGGCGATGTCGACAATTACGACAACAGCTTTCGCGTGAACAACGCGGTGAAATATGCTTCGCCGGCCTTGTCCGGCTTGCGCTTCGAGGCGATGTACGCGTTCGGCGGCGTCGCGGGCCGGGTGGGCGCCGGGCAATCGTATTCGGCGGGCCTGGCCTACGAACTGGGCCCGTTCAGCCTGGCCGGCGGCTATTTCCAGGCCGCCAACACGCCGGCGAAGGCGCGTTGGCGCGAGGACTGGGCCGGCACCTCGGACGGTACCTTCGACGGCCCGGTCAACATCGCGTATGCCAGCGCGCGCTCGATCGGCATCACGCGCGTGGCGGCCCGATACGTGCTGGGCGCATTCACCTTCGGAGCGGGTTATAGCCACGCGCGCTACGGCCGGGACGGCAGTTCGTCATTCCGGGCCGACGAGCGATTCGACACCGGCCAGGGTTTCCTGACTTACCAGGCAAACGAGGCCTGGCTGATCGGCGCGGGTTACAGCTATACGAAATCGGGCGGAGACAGTTCGGCGAGCTATCGACAGTTGTCGCTCGGCTCGGACTACATGCTCTCGAAGCGCACCGACCTGTATGTCACGGCGGCCTATCAGCATGCACGCGGCCGAACCGGCGGCGACGCCGGGAGCAAGCCGAAGGCGCAGGCCTCGATCGGCTCGTATGGTTATGCGGGCACGAGCGTGCAGACCCTGCTCAACCTCGGCGTGCGCCACCGCTTCTGAGACGGCGCGGCGGGATGCCGGGCTGGCCGGCATCCCGAACCTAAGGCGCTCAGTAGTACAGATACACATTCCCCGGGCTGGTCGCCACGTTGTAGTTGCATTGCGGCGAGATCGACGAACCGGCACGGCCGGCCTGCCACGGCGGCGACAGCACGTTGCCATTGGTATCCCACACGGTCACGCCGTAGAACTGCGTCATCGCCTGTGGCGGCAACTGGTTGCAGTTGCTGATGCCATACACCTCGAGCACGCCGCCGAACACCCATTGCAGGTTGCCTTGCGGCGAGGTGTTGAGCGTGACGCTGCGGCCGCTGGTGGTGTCCTGCGTGACGATCGCCCAGGAGCCGCAGTTGTAGACGCCCACGCCGCACAGCGAATAGGTATCGCCGACGATCTCGTCGCCGGGCGCGACGTTCACGGGATCGGTGTGGGTGGTGGTGCCCGCCGTGCAGCAGTTCCAGCTCGCGATGGTCCAGGTATGGTCGTTGAAACCGTTCCAGCCCAGCACCGGTTGCAGGATCGATTGCACGGTCGGCAGTTGCTCCAGGCCGGGGAAGAAGAACACCGTCTGGTTCTGCGCATCGCCCGGCACCGACGGCACGCGCCAGGTGGCACGCAGGCGGCCCACGTTGCTGCCGTTGTTGTAGTTGGCGCTTTCGATCCAGCCGGTATAGGTCGGCTCCACCGTGCCGGATGCGGATTGCGCCTGCACCGGGCCGTTGGCCGTGGCCGCGATGCTATGCCCGGCGCGGTCGAAGTGCGGGCGATCGCACTTGGCCGCCGAGCGCACCGCGCCGTTCTTCTGCAGGATGCTGCCGTCGGTGCGCAGGGTTTCGTTCTGGTGGATGACCTGCACGCAAGCGGGTGAGAAATACCCGTTGGGCGTCACCACGTAGTCGAGCGGCACGTTGGCCGGGCGCGCGGCCCGGTCCAGCGAGGCAACCGTGGTCAACTGGCGCGGCGCGGCGGCGGCCTCGTCGGCATGCGCTGCCGGCACGAAGGCCGTCAGCAGCAGGCAGGCGGACAGCAAACGCCAGAGTGGATAGGGCAGGACGCGGGACCGGCTGGGATTCTTGTTCATGGAACATCCTCTCGGAATGAATGGGTTTTAGTTGCCGTTACGAAACGTCTTTTTAATAAGTCACCCGAAGCGCCATTGGATGGTAATGGCTCGCGTCACGCTTTGGAATCTGGAGATAATTTTATTATTGGATATTCAATAATTGGATCGATAAATGAATCACAAAATCAGATTATTGATCGAGTTGTTTTTGATATGGGGCGGCGGCGCGATCCAGGCCATTCCGGCATGACCAGGCGGCCTGGACGCAGGTGATTTTATTTCGATTTTATGATCGATCTCGCGCATTGCACGCGAGAATTTCGCTTGCCGCCGATCAGCGAGGAATGGCACTAAACGAAGTCGTTAATATTTGCGAATCCGCGTCCGCCGGTTTTCAGGATTTTCCGGCAACGCGCTTGTCGGCCCGGGATGGAGCGGCGCGGCGGCGCGCCGTGGCCGGCATCGACGCGGCATCCAGTGCCGGTTTTTGCAAGGCGGCCAGCGCCTCCTCCAGCACCACCAGCCAGTTTTCCTCGTAACGGATGCCGACCTGCAGCACCAGCAGTTGCAAGGCCGTGCCGCGATCCCGCGGCTCGTCGGGGAAGTCCTTCTTCTCGATCTCGCGATACAGCGCGAGCTTCTCGCGGTGCCGCTCCATGCGGCGCGCGATCTCCTTTTCCAGCCCGGTGGGCCCGACCGCCGCCTCGGCACGCAGGCGCACCATGAATTCGTCGCGCAGCGCGGGCGGCTCCTCCTCCTCGGTGATCCAGCGCCGCAACTCGCCGCGCCCCGCCGCCAGGATGCGGTAGCCGCGCTTGCGGCCGCGCGTGGAGGTTTCGGGCAGCGCCTCGATGAAGCCGGCTTCCTCCAGGCGCGCCAGCTCGCGATAGATCTGCTGGTGGGTGGCATGCCAGAAATGGCCGATCGATCGATCGAAACGCGCGGCCAGCTCCGATCCGGAACAGGATCGTTCGACCAGCGCGGTGAGCAGGGCATGAGGCAGGGACATCGGATCTCGAACCGGAAAGAGGGCGGGGCGCGCCTAGTGGAAAGCATCCAGCGCCCGCGCTTGACTGTTAATGCAACTGGTTGCAGTATGCCCGAAACCCGAATGCAACTGGTTGCATAAAAACCATGATCCCCTACCCGAACCTGCTGCGTCCGCTCGACCTTGGCTTCACCACCCTGAGAAATCGCGTCCTGATGGGCTCGATGCATATCGGCCTCGAAGAGGCGCCCAACGGCTTCGAGCGCATGGCCGCCTTCTACGCCGAGCGCGCGCGCGGCGAGGTGGGCCTGATCGTGACGGGCGGCATCGCGCCGAACGAACGCGGGCGGCCGATGCGCGGCGGCGCGATGCTGAGCAAGGAGGCCGAGGCGGAACCGCATCGCCGCGTGACCGATGCGGTGCATGCCGAAGGCGGCAAGATCGCGATGCAGATCCTGCATTTCGGGCGCTATTCCTACCAGCCGAACCTGGTGGCGCCGAGCGCGATCCAGGCGCCGATCAATCCCTTCGTGCCGCACGAACTCAGCGACGAGGAAGTCGAGCAGACCATCGACGACTTCGTGCGCTGCGCGGCGCTGGCCCAGCATGCCGGTTACGACGGCGTGGAGATCATGGGTTCCGAGGGCTACCTCATCAACGAATTCATCGCGGCGCGCACCAATCACCGCAGCGATCGCTGGGGCGGAGACTACACGCAGCGCATCCGCTTCCCGGTCGAGATCGTGCGCCGCGTGCGCGAGCGCGTCGGCCCCCGCTTCATCCTGATCTACCGCCTGTCGATGCTCGACCTGGTGGAAGGCGGCTCGACGCTCGACGAGGTGATCCAGCTGGCCCGCGCGATCGAGCAGGCCGGCGCCACTATCATCAACACCGGCATCGGCTGGCACGAGGCGCGGGTGCCCACCATCGCCACCAAGGTGCCGCGCGCGGCCTATGCCTGGGTGACCCAGGCGCTGATGGGGCAGGTGAGCGTGCCCTTGGTGGCCACCAACCGCATCAACACGCCCGAGATGGCGGAAAGCCTGCTGGCCGACGGCGTTTGCGACATGGTGTCGATGGCCCGCCCGTTCCTGGCCGATGCGGATTTCGTGCGCAAGGCCCGCGAAGGGCGCGGCGACGAGATCAATACCTGCATCGGCTGCAACCAGGCCTGCCTCGATCACACCTTCGCCGGCAAGGTCACCTCCTGCCTGGTCAATCCGCGCGCCTGCCACGAGACCGAGATCGTGATCGCGCCGGCCGCGCAACGCAAGCGCATCGCCGTGGTCGGCGCGGGGCCGGCGGGGTTGGCCTGCGCGGTCACCGCGGCCGAGCGCGGCCACGAGGTCACGCTGATCGAGGCGGCCGCCGAGATCGGCGGCCAGTTCAATCTCGCCAAGAAGGTGCCGGGCAAGGAGGAATTCCACGAGACGCTGCGCTACTTCCGCCGCCGCATCGAATCGACCGGCGTGACGCTGCGCCTGGGCGAGCGCGCCAGCGGCGAGGCACTGTTGCGGGAGCAGTTCGACGAGGTGGTGGTGGCCACCGGCATCGTGCCGCGCCGGCCGCCGATCGAGGGCCTGGACCATCCCAAGGCGCTCGCCTATCTCGACGTGCTGCGCGACGACAAGCCGGTGGGTCGCAAGGTGGCCATCGTCGGCGCGGGCGGGATCGGCTTCGACGTGGCCGAGTACCTGGTGCACGAAGGCGAATCGGCCAGCCTGGACGCCGCGAAGTTCTTCGCCGAATGGGGCGTGGACACCGCCTATGCCGAGCGCGGCGGCCTGCGCCTGCCGCAGCCGACCCGGGCCGCGCGCCAGGTCTACCTGTTGCAGCGCAAGGCGTCGAAGGTCGGCGACGGGCTCGGCAAGACCACCGGCTGGATCCATCGCGCGGCGCTCAAGGCGCGCGGCGTGAAGATGGTGCCGGCGGTGGAATACCGGCGCATCGACGACGAGGGCCTGCACCTGAGCATCGATGGCGAGCCGCAGGTGCTGCCGGTGGACAACGTGGTGATCTGCGCGGGGCAGGAGCCCTTGCGCGAGCTGGCCGACCAGCTCGAGGCGGCGGGCATGCGCGTGCATGTGATCGGCGGCGCGGCCGAGGCCGGCGAGCTCGACGCCAAGCGCGCGATCCACCAGGGCACCACGCTCGCCGCGAGGCTCTGAGCCCGCGCCCTGGCCCTTCACCGAACCGAACCGAACCGAATCCAGCAAGCGGAGCCGCCATGGACCACGCAAGCCTGAACCTGAACCCCGCCGTGGCGCGCTCGCTGGCGAGCTGGCACGAGATGGTGGCCCGCCGCGATCTCGACGGCCTGGACGCCATCGTCCATCCCGAAGCGCGCTTCCGCTCGCCGATGGCCTTCCATCCCTATGGCCCGGCGCCGGCCCTGCTGATGGCGCTGCGCACGGTGATCACGATCCTCGAGGACTTCAGCTACCACCGCGAGTTCGCCGGCGCCGACGGGCTCGAGGTCGTGCTCGAGTTCAGCGCCACGGTGCAGGGCAGGCAGCTCAAGGGCATCGACATGATCCGCTTCGACGAACAGGGGCGGATCGTCGAGTTCGAGGTGATGATCCGCCCGCTCAACGCGCTGCAGTTGCTGGGCGCGGAAATGGGCGCCCGCCTCGGCGCCGTGCTGCCCGGCTTCAAGGCCGGCGCCTGAATCCATCCACCTTCCAGAGCAGAGAGTTTTCCGATGAGCAGCCGTCATTTCCAGCTCGATATCGACCAGGGCATCGCGCATCTGCAACTGAGCCGCCCGGATCAATTCAACGTCATGGATCGCGCCTTCTTCACCGGCCTGCGCGATCACGTGCGCGCGCTGGACCAGGGCGGCGAGGTCCGCGCGCTGGTGATCAGCTCGAGCGGCAAGCATTTTTCCGCCGGCATGGATTTCCAGGAGTTCGCCAGGATGATGGGCGACTTCGATACCGGCAGCCCGCGCCGGCGGCTCGGTTTCCAGCACGCGCTGGCGGGCCTGATGAACTGTTTCGACGTGCTCGACAAGGCGCGCTTCCCGGTGATCTGCGCGGTGCAGGGCGGCTGCATCGGCGGCGGGCTCGACCTGGCCGCCGCCTGCGATATCCGCCTGTGCTCGGCCGACGCCTTCTTCTGCCTGCAGGAAACCCAGATCGGCATGACGGCGGACCTGGGCGTGCTGCAGCGCCTGGGCCGGCTGATCCCCGCGGGCGCGGCCCGGCAGATGGCCTATACCAGCGAGCGCGTGGGCGCGGAGCGCGCCTTGGCGCTGGGCCTCGTCAATGCGGTGCTGCCCGATGCCGAGGCGCTGCTGCAGCGGGCCATGGAGCTCGCGCGCGAGATCGCCGCGAAATCGCCGCTGGCGGTGGCCGGCACCAAGCTCGCGATGAACTTCGCGCGCGACCACGGCACCGACGAATCGCTGCGCCAGATGGCGGTGCTGCAGAGCGCGATCTTCGATCCGGCCGACCTGCTCGCGGCGGTGCAGGCCTGGCAAACCCGGCGCGATCCCGACTTCGACGGCTTGCCGCCCTTGTTCGAGCTGGAGACGCCGCGCCCCGGCTGATGCTCTCGATTCGTCCCTGCCTCGAAGCCGGGGGCGGCCTGCGCGCTTTCTTACAAAATCGTTCCTTGAGCGAGGTTCGGCGAGGGCGGGGCAGCCCCGCCGGGGAAATTCCGCGCGTGCTGTAACCGAACGCGCCTGTCGAGCGATCTGGTGAAGACAGACGCCGCGCCTGCACTCCCGCAGCGCGGCGCGACGGCCCGGCGCCCGCCGGGCGCCGGTTCACCACAGGATCCCGACATGACGCCAAGCTCCTCCTCGCCCCGCACGCTGCTACGGCTGTTCGACCCCGCCTGGCTGGCCGCGCGGCTGCAGGCCTACGCGCCGCTGCCGGTGCGCGCGATCGTCGGCTACGGCTTTCTCGCGCACGGCTACGCCAAGATCCTCAAGCAGCCCGAACATTTCGCGGCGATCCTGCACGGGATCGGCGTGCCTGCGCCGCACCTGATGGCCTGGGCGACCATCGCGATCGAGCTCGGCGGCGGCCTGGCGGTGCTGGCCGGCGCCTTCGTGCCGCTGGTGGCCTGGCCGATGCTGGCGGTGCTGCTGGTGGCGATGCTGGGCGTGCACCTGCCTTACGGCTTCACCTCGATCAAGCTGATGGACGTGGTCGACGGCGTGCCGAAATTCGGGCCGCCCGGCGTCGAGACCGATCTGCTCTATGTCGCCGGCCTGCTGACGCTGGCCTTCGGCGGCTCGGGGCCGTTCGCCCTCGATCGCCGGCTCGCGCCCTGGTACGCGCGGCTCGCCGGCGCGGCGCGGCGCGTGACGGCTTGAGCGGGCCATCCCCGTGCTTTCGCCGATGGCAAGCCCGTTCCTGAGCCTGGCCGGCGAGCCGGATCGGTCGCCCGAGGTGGCGCCTGCCCGCGCCACCTCGGGGGCGCGCGCGGCACGTCGCGGCGCGGCACCCCAGCCGGGCGACGCCGAGCAGCGGCTGACCGCGCTGCTGCTGCGCTCGATCGAGGGCGACAAGGCCGCCTATCGCGACTTCCTGGTCGAGCTGACGCGGCTGTTGCGCGCGCGCCTGCGCGCCAAGCTGCGCCGCAGTGACGAGGATCTCGAGGACCTGCTGCAGGAGGTGCTGATCGCGGTCCATCACGGGCTCGCCACCTTCCGGCCCGAGGTGCCGCTGACGGCCTGGATCAGCGCGATCGTGCGCTACAAGGTGGCCGACCACCATCGCGCGCGCTATCGCTGGGACGCGCTGCACACGCCGCTCGACGACGATGGCGAGCTGTTCGTCGAGGCGACCGACGAGGCCGTCGACGCGCGGCGCGACGTGCGGCAACTGCTGGCGACGCTGCCGAAGGGCCAGCGCGTGCCGATCGAGCACACGCGCCTGCTCGGCATGTCGGTGGCGGAAACGGCCTCGGCCACGGGGCTCTCGGAATCGGCCGTGAAGGTGGGCGTGCATCGCGGGCTGAAGGCGCTGGCCGCGCGAATCCGGGGCAAGGACACCGAAAACGCGGGGAGCGAACGATGAACACCGAGGAACTGATCGCGAACCTGGTGGAGGCGCCGCGCGCGCCGGGACGCGCGGCCGTGGCCCGCCGGCTCGGCTGGGCCGTGGCGGCCGGCCTGGCGGCGGCGCTGCTGTTGCTGCCGCTGATCTGGGGCAATACCGGCCGCATCGAGGCGGCGATCCTGCGGCCGATGTTCTGGGCCAAGGTGATGCTGCCGGC
>NZ_VWWC01000058.1:0-37289 GCF_011753175.1 Burkholderia sp. Cy-637
GGCCGCCTCGACCGGCGCGAGCGGCTCGCGCACCAGGCCCGCCAGCGCGGCCGGCGCGTCGCCGCCCGCCTCCAGCGTGGCGGTGATCAGCGCGCCTACCTCGTGATGCGCCTCGTGGAAGCTGGTGCCGGTCTCGCGCACCCGCGCGTTCGCCACCTGGGTGGCCGTCACCAGGCCCCGGTCGGCCGCGGCGCGCATCGCTTCGGGGTGCCCCTCGATGCCGTCGATCATCAGGCGCAGCAACTCGCAGCTCTCGCCGAACTCGCGCACGGCGCCGGCGCAATGCGCGGGCATCTCGGTGCCGATCTCCACCGAGTTGCTGAAGGGCGTGCGCTGCGCCGCGAACACCGCCGCATTGAGCGCGCCGGCCACGTGGCCGAGCTTGCCCTTGACGATCTCCAGCAGGTACGGGTTGCGCTTTTGCGGCATCAGCGAAGAGCCGCCGGAGAGCTCGTCGGGCAGCGCCAGGAAGTCGGTCTCGCGCATGGTCCAGAGTTGCAGGTCGTGCGCCAGGCGGCTCAAGGTGGCGGCCGCGATCGCCAGCGCCGACAGCAGGCGCAGCACCAGGTCGCGGCTGGCCACCGCGTCCAGCGCGCTGTCGAAGCTGTGGCCGAAGCCGAGCAGCGCGGCGCTGGTTTCCGGGCGAATCGGGAAATCGGTGCCGGCGCCGGCGCCCGCGCCGAGCGGGCAACTGGCGAGGTCCTCGTCGAGCGCGTCGAGCGCGGCCTGGTCGCGCCGCAGCGCGGCCTCGACCGACCAGAGGTAGTAGCCGAAGCTGCCCGGCTGGGCCACCTGGTACTGGCTGTAGACCGGCAGCGGCCAGTCGAGCGTGGCGCCGGCCTTGTCGAGCAGGGTCGAGCGCAGCCGCCAAAGGCGGTCGGCGGCGCTGTCGAACCAGTCGCGCGCGCGCAGCTTGGCGACGCAGGCGTTGATGTCGTTACGCGAGCGCGCGGTATGCACGGCGCCGCCCGCCTCCAGCCCGACGCGCTCGATCAGCAACTGCTCGTAGAGCGCGTAGCTGCCGCGCGGCGCAACCGCCTCGACGATCGCCGCGAAGCCGGCCTCGCGCTGGCGCGCCAGCTCGGCCAGCACCACCGCCGCGCGCGCCGGCGGGCACAGCCCGGCGTCGACCAGCATCAGCAGATGGGCCTCGTCGATCGCGGCATAGGCCTCCAGCTCGGCCAGGCGCTCGGCCGGCGGCTCGGGACGGCGCACGATCGCCAGCGCCTCGGGATGCAGGCCGCGGCGCAGGCGCCCCGTGCCGGCCGCCGGCGCGGGCGCGTCCGTGTCGTCCAGTTCCAGCTTCACGCGCGCCTCGATGCCGTCCAGCGCGCGCGCCAGGGTCTCGCGATCGGCCGCCGAGGCCAGCACCAGCGCGACGCGATCGCGGAAATCGCCGTCCAGCTCGACGCGCTGGCCCGGCTGGCGCAGCGCCATGAACTGCATGCGCACGCCGGCCTCGCGCGGCGCCTGGGCAAACGACAGCGCGCGAATCGTGCCGCGCCGGCCCGGCAGCACGAAGCGGATCGCGGCTTGGCCGTCGCGACGCGGCGCGAGATCGGGCGAGACGCCCGCGTGCAGGTCCACCATCGCGCCGAGCACGTCGATGCCGGTGGCCGCCTCGATCGCCTGCGGGATCATGCCGCCCGCCAGGCGCGGGTTGATCTCGATGATCACCACGCGGCCCTCGGCGATCCGGCATTCGACATGGGCCGGGCCGAAGCGATGGCCGGTGGCGTCCAGCGCGCGCAGCGTCTCGGCCACCAGCGCGTCGCGCTGGGCGGCCGGGATCGGCGCCGGGAAATCGTGGCCGCTCTCCACGAAGAACGGCAGTTCACCGAGATGCTTGCCGGTCACGCCGAGCACGCGATAACCGCGCCCCGCGCCCAGCCCCACCACCTCCACCGAGAACTCCGCGCCCTCGACGAAGGCCTGCACCAGCAGTTGCGGCACCACCGCCAGCCCGCGCTCGTTGCTGCGCGCCGCGAGGATCTGAGCGCCGTGCTCGAGCAGCTCGGCCTCGTTTCGCACCAGCCGCACGCCGACGCTGCCCGAGCCGAACGAGGGCTTCAGCACGCGCGGATAGGACAGGCCGAGCGCCAGGTCGCGCAAGGCGCTCAGGTCCGGCACCACCTCGGTGTGGGCCGCGCCCACGCCGGCCCGCTGCAGGCAGGCGGCCAGGCGTGCCTTGTCGCGGCAGGTGCGGATCGCCTCGGGGCTCGCGCCGGCCAAGCCGAAGTGCGCGGCCACCGTGGCGGCGGTCTCGATGAAATACTCGGAGGTCGAGAACACGCCGGCGATCTGCGGGAACGCGCCGAGCGCGTCGACGATGCGC
Source organism: Burkholderia sp. Cy-637 (assembly GCF_011753175.1). Classification (NCBI taxonomy): domain Bacteria; kingdom Pseudomonadati; phylum Pseudomonadota; class Betaproteobacteria; order Burkholderiales; family Burkholderiaceae; genus Burkholderia; species Burkholderia sp. Cy-637. The sequence goes on from NZ_VWWC01000058.1 coordinate 2,336, forward strand.
GCCACGTCGGCGGTATCGACCACCAGCGGCTCGATCAGCAGTTCGCGCAGGAACGGATAGAGCTGGGGGCGGCCGGTCACGAACACCACGTGGTAGCCGCGCAGCAGCGCCTGGCGCAGGCACAGCCGGCCGGTGCCGGTGGTATTGCTTTCGATGAATACGAAGGTCTTCACGGTCAAGGGCGTCAGGTGGTCGGTTGCTCGATGGTTCGGGTTCGCCGGGCGGGTCAGGCCGCGGGGGCCGGGACCGCCGCGGTGGGCGTGGCGCGGATTTGCGCCAGCGCGTCGCCGGCCGGCTTGTCGCGGCCGGTGGCCTCGGCGAAGCTGCGCCGCTCCCACTCGAAGCGGGCCCAGGCGCCGCCGGCCGTGGCCGGGCTGCCGGCGCGCGACGGCTCGGTGGCCAGCACGGTGTCGGCCACGCCCTGCTCGCGCAGCCAGGCGTCGTCGTAGACCGAATCGATGTAGCGATGGCCTTCGTCCGGCGCGATGAACACCACGGTCTTGCCGTCCTGCCGTTGCGCGCGCACCCATTGCGCCACCATGAAGGCCGCGCCCGAGGTCGGCCCGCAGTACAGGCCGTGCTCGGCATGCAGGCGCCGCGTGCTGGCATAGACCTCGGCCGGCGACACCCAGTGCACCTCGTCGAAGCAGGCATGGTCGACATTGCCGGGATGGATCGAGTTGCCCAGCCCGCGCAGCGCGCGCTTGCCCACCGGCAGGCCGAACAGCACGCTGCCGAAGGTGTCGACGCCGACCAACCGGATCGAGGGATCGGTCTCGCGCAGCGCCTTGATGGTGCCGCAGGTGGAGGCGCCCGAGCCGACCGTGCCGACCACCACCAGGTCGCGGCCGAAGGCGGCGATCAGTTGCCGCGCGAAGGCGCGATAGGCCTGCTGGTTGTCGGGGTTGTCGTACTGGCGCGGCCAGAAGCCGCCGGGGTTGTCGCGCAACTGCTCCTGCAGCGCCTCGAGTCGCAGCACCTGAACGTTCGAGCCGGAAGCGTCGGCGCCGACGATCTGCACGCGCCCGCCGAGCTGCGCGAGACGCGCCTGCAAGCGCGCGTCGATCGCTGCGTCGCTGACGATATGGAACGGGATGCGCTTCTCCGCGCAGACGATGCCGATCCCCATCGCGAAGGTGCCGCTGGAGGTTTCGAGCACCGGCATGCCGGGATCGAGCTGGCCGGTGGCCAGCGCCTTCTCGATGATGTACTTGGCCGGCACCAGCTTCATGAGCCGGAACGCGGCGGCCACCAGGCCGGGCCGCAGCGCGATCAGGTCCGGGTGGTCGAGCGAGGCGGAAACGCTGTCGTAGAGCCGGGCGTCGAAGCCGCCGGCATGGTCGAGGATCTGGGTCATGGTGTCGTTCATGCGATCGATTGTTCGAGCATCCACAGATAGGTATCCGAATCGGTGCCGCTGCCGCGCACCGCCTTTGGCCAGCGCGCCGCGCGCCATTCGTCGGCCAGCGCGGCGCGCGCGGTCGCGTCGGCGCTGCGATGGCGCCGGTAGCACCACTCCACGCCGCTGGCGATCGCGGCCTTCAGCTCGTCGGCGAACTTGCTGGGCTCGAGCACGTGGCGCGGCAGCTCCTGGTGCGCGCCGGGCGTGCTGCCGGCGGCCGCCGGCGCGATCTCCAGCAGCTCCAGCCGACCGGTGCGGTTCTTGCGGATCGAGAGCCGGAACGCGGCGCCCGTGCCCGAGGTGATGGCCACGTGGTAGATCCCTTCGGGCACGTGGCCGGTGCCGCCCACCTTGGCGCCCGGCAGCCGGTAGTAGGACACCGTGCCGTCCTCGATCAGCACGAATTCCAGGCCCCGGTAGCGCAGCATCGAGGCGTGGAAGAAGTCGGTGATCAGCCAGCGCCGGGCATCGACGCGATGCACCCAGTAGTAGATCAGCGGATGGGCGGCGACCATCTCGCCGAAGGCGCTGCCGAGATGCTGCAGCTCGGCGGGCGCGAGCGCCTCGAACGGCGTCTCGCGGTACAGCAGACGACGCAGCTTCATGCTTCCTCCCCGGTGTCGACGCAGCGCGCGACGATGAAGATGCCGAACGCGCAGGCGGCGATCAGCGAGGACGACGCCATCACCTGATGGATCGCCAGCGATTTCGCGAGATAGCTGTACAGGAAGTACATCACCGCGATGGTGACCGACATGCAGAGCCCGATCAGCGACAGGAACGAGGCGCGGATCCGGCTCGGCAGCCGTTTGTTGAAGTACTCGTTGGCCACCACGGTGACGATCGGGTTGATGATCATCACCAGGAAGAAGCCGGCGAAATCGACCGCCACCACGTTGAACCACATCGAGGCCAGCACCGCGGTGGTGAGCAGCGTGCTGGCGATCACCACCGGGTAGAAACGCAGGAAGGACATGGTCCGCTGCATCACCAGGTAGACCACGCCGATCAGCATCTGCGCGGCGAAGAAGAACCAGGTGATGGTCTCGATGCTGAAGCCGTTGCCCTTGAACAGCGCCTGGCTGAAGGTGAAGAACGGCGAGGTGCAGGCCGCGAAGGCGGTGAAGCCGAGGATCGGCAGCGCCACGCCGCGCCAGTGGCCGCGCAGGAACGCGAACAGCTCGCGCATCACCTCGCCGCGCATCACCTCCTTGCCCGGCGGCTCGTGCCCCGCCGCCTGGCCCTCGGCGGCCAGCCGCGGCGGCTCGGCGGCGAAGCTCCAGGCCGCCAGCGCCAGCGCATAGACCACGAAGTAGGCGGCATACACGGCGTTCCACGACAGCTCCTGCAGCAGCCCGCCGGCCAGCACCGCCAGCGCCCCCGAGATCAGGCCCAGCGCGTTGGCACGCAACTGGATGCCGTTGAAGTCGGCCACCCGCCGGTCGGCCACCAGGCTGTCGTAGAGCAAGGCCGTGTCCGAGCCGTAGACCAGCGCGAGCGCGGTGCCGAGCAGCGCATAGAGGCACAGGAAGGCCACGAAGCCATCGCTGACCATTACCCCGAGCGCATACAGGCAGTAGGCGGCCAGCCCCAGCAGCACCGAACGCTTGCGGCCGAAGGCATCGCCGAACATGCCGGCCGGCACCTCGAACAGGATGTTGGCGACGAAGAACACGCCCTGCAGGATGCCGATCTGGTAGGCGTCGAAGCCCTTGTGCAACAGGAAGATCACGAAGATCGCGCGATCCACGATGGCCAGCGTCAGCACCCGGTAGGCGAGGTAGATCCGCGCGTTGCGGGTGCTGAGCCGCCCGGCCCGATCGACCGGGCTCGGCAGTTCGGCGACGGTGTCAGGCACGCGCATGGCACCCTCCCCGGCTGGCCGGCGCGGCGGCGACGGCGAGCCGCCGCGTGCGCGAGGCGCCCGGCGCGCGGCCGGGCAGGCGTTCAGCAGATCGTGTCATAGACCCTCACGCTTCCGTGGGCGGACAGCGCGTCGACCGCCCGCGCCAGGTTCGCCGCATGGTCGGCGCGCCCCGCCTCGTAGAGGATCCCGATGCAGGTGCCGCTATGCGCCGTCACCAGCCCGAGCCCGCCGGTCGCGGCGCTGACCTCCTGCACCGCCGCCAGGTGCCGCTTCGGGTTGACCTTCTGGTTGATCTGGGCGCTGCGCGTCGAGACCCGCCCGATCTCCGCCAGGTCGCGCGCCGCGAAGGCCGCCACGATCCGCTCCAGCAGCTCGTTGAACTCGGCGCGATGCTCGCGGTTGTGGCGATTGGCTTCGCCGCCGCGATGGTATTCGAGCGTGTCCAGCGTGCCGCCCTCGTCGAGCGAGACGATCTGCAGGTTCGGCAGCCGGCCCAGCCGCGCGCGCAACATGCCCTTGCGCTGCAGGTAGACCACCGATTCCGCGAACATCACGCCGTCGGTCGGCTCGATGCCGCTCATGTCGCGGCACAGCTGCTCCAGCGGCAGCTCGCGGCCCAGGTAGACCTCGATCGCGCGCGCGGTGGCCAGCAGGTCGGCCGAGGAACTGCTCAGGCCCTTGCCGACCGGGATATCGCAGTCGATATGGAAGGTGCCGCCGACCGTTCTGCCGTGACGCGCGAGGATCACCCGCGCGAGCGCGGCCGCCTTGGTCTTGCCGCTGGGCTGCGTGACGATCTCGCTGCTGCCGTGATCGGGCACGAAGGTGCTGACCGAATACTTGCGGATCGGCAGGGTGACGAGGAAGTCGCTCTCGTCCTCGAGCAGCACGCCCTGCAGCAGTTCGCCGAACGAGCAGTACGAGATGCCCGCCGCCGCGCGCGGGGCCGGATGGAAGGAACGCATGGGCTCGGACATGAGCATGGTCGTCCCGTCAGCGGCCGGACTGGTGCGCGGCCAGCATCGAGCGCAGCCGCGCGAGCAGCTCGTCGAGTGCCTGGTCGCCGCACGAGCCCAGCGAGTTCTTGCGCGCCACCATGTCCTCCACCGTGATGCGCGCCACGTCCTCGCCGAACAGCGCGCTGGCCTGCGCGAAGCGCTCGTGCGGCAGCTCGGCCACGTCCACGCCGAGCGTGTCGGCGGTCTTCACCAGCTCGCCCACCACGCGATGCGCCTCGCGGAACGGCATACCCTTGCGCACCAGGTAGTTGGCGTACTCGGTGGCGATGATGTGGCCGCCCAGCGTGGCCGCGCGCATCTTCTCGGGCACCGGCGCCATGGTGCGCACCAGCTCGGTGAGGATCGCCAGCGAGCTCATGCAGTTGTCGAGCGCGGCGAACCAGGCGGTCTTGTCCTCCTGCAGGTCCTTGTTGTAGCCCAGCGGCAGCGCCTTGAGCAGGGCCATCAGGCTCATCGCGTTGCCGATCACCGAGGCCGACTTGCCGCGCACCAGCTCGGGCACGTCGGGGTTCTTCTTCTGCGGCATGATCGAGCTGCCGGTGCAGTAGCCGTCGGCCAGCGCGATGAAGCCGAACTCCTGGCTGGTGAAGGAGATCAGCTCCTCCGACAGGCGCGACAGGTGGATCATCAGGTTGGCCGCGTGCGCGCCGAACTCGACCAGGTAGTCGCGGTCGGACACCGAATCGATGCTGTGCAGGGTGGGCTCGCGAAAGCCCAGCAGCGAGGCCGACAGGCGGCGGTCGATCGGCAGGCTGGTGCCGGTCGAGGCGCAGGCGCCGAGCGGGCACTGGTCGGCGCGCTCGAGCGCGTCGACGAAGCGGCTGCGGTCGCGCTCCAGCATCACCACGTAGGTGGCCAGCCAGTGCGTGTAGTAGGTGAACTCGGCGCGCTGCAGGTGCGTGTAGGACGGCATCACCAGCCCGGCGTGCTGCTCGCCGTGCTCGAGCAGGGTGCGTTGCAGCGTGTCGATCGCGTCCACCAGCTCGCGCGTCGAGCGCATGAAGTAGATGCGCTGCGCGGTGGCCTGCTGGTCGTTGCGGCTGCGCGCGGTATGGGTCTTCTTGCCGAGCTCGCCGACCTTCTCCACCAGCAGCGTCTCGAGATTCATGTGGATGTCCTCGAGCGCCGGGCGCAGCGTGATCTCGCCGGCCTGCCAGCCGGCGCGGATCTCGCCGAGCGCCGCGGCCAGCGCCGCGTGCTCGTGGTCCTGCAGCAGCCCCACCGCGTGCTGCATGTCGACGTGGGCGGCGGTGCCGTCGATGTCGGCCTCGAACAGGCGCGCCTCCAGCGGCAGGCTGGTGTTGAAGGCCACCAGGCTGTCGGTCATCTGCTGGCTGAAGCGGCCGGCCCAGGGATTCGCCAGGGGCGTGCTCATGCCTGGCCTCCCGCTTTCGCGCCGCGCGCGGCCTCGATGCCGATGCGCAGGCCCAGGGTGTTGAGGAAGCCGGTGGCGTCCTCGCCGCTGATCGACTGGCCCGCGTGCAGGGTGACCAGGTCGCGTGAGTACAGCGATTGCGGCGACTCCACCGCGGCGGCGGTGGCCGAGCCCTTGTAGAGCTGCACCGTCACTTCGCCCGTCACGTACTTCTGGGTCTCGTCGATCAGGGCCTGCAGGCACTGGCGCTCGTCGCTGAACCACAGGCCGCGGTAGACGATGTCGCCGTATTCGTCGGACACCAGGTTGCGCAGGCGCTCGACGTCGCGGCCCAGGGTGATCTTCTCGAGCTTGCGGTGCGCCGTGTGCAGGATGGTAAGCGCCGGGTTCTCGAACACGCCGCGCACCTTCAGGCCGTTGATACGGTTCTCGATGATGTCCTGGAAGCCCACGCCGTTGCGCGCGCCGGCCGCGTTCAGGCGCGCCACCAGCTCGACCGGGCCCAGCGCCTCGCCGTCCACGCTGACCGGCACGCCCTGCTCGAAGCCCACGCGCAGCGTTTCGATCGCGTCCGGCGCGAGCGTCGGCGGCGTGATCCAGTTGGCGTCGTGCCAGTCGAATGCATTACCCACGCTCTCCAGGTAGTCGCCCTCGGTGGTGATGTGCACCAGGTTCTCGTCGTGGCTGAGCAGGTTGTCCGGGCGGCTCTCGACCGGGATGCCGTGCTTCTGGCAATAGGCGAACAGGTCCTCGCGCGAGGCGATGTCCCACATCCGCCACGGCGCCACGGTCGGCAGGTTCGGCGCGAGGATGCGCGAGGCCATCTCGAAGCGCACCTGGTCGTTGCCCTTCTGGGTGCAGCCGTGCGAGAGCGTGTCGACGTCGTGCGCCAGCGCGTAGTCGGTGAGGCCCTTGACGATCGCCGGGCGCGCCAGCGGCGTGCCGAGCAGGTAGTCGCGCTCGTAGGCGGCATTGGCCTTCAGCGCCGGGAACATGTAGTCGCGGATGAAGGTCTCGCGCAGGTCGGCGATCACCAGTTCGTCGGCGCCGGCGATCGCGGCGCGCTTCTTCATGCGCTCCCAGTCCTCCTTCTGGCCGAGGTTGGCGCAGTAGGCGGTGACGCGGCAGTCGAACTGCTGCTTGAGGAAGTGCAGCGCGGTGGAGGTGTCGAGGCCGCCCGAGTAGGCGAGCAGGATGTGCTTGGGTTTCATGTCTGGTCTTCCGTGAGGGTGGATCGCCGCCGGGTCAGCCGACGAGATAGTTGTCGCGCTTGCCGCGCACCTGGTTGACGTTGTCGACGAGTTCCGAGAACTCGATGCCGATGCTGTATTTCTTGCCGTCGATCTGCATCAGGCAGCCGCCCTCGCCGCGAAAGCTGAAGGTGCGCAGCAGGTCGATCAGCTCGCGCGCCACGTAGGTCGCGTCCGGGTCGATCTCCATGGCCGCGGTGGTCTCGGTGATCTTCTTGCGCGTGCCGCCGTGGCGCTGGCGGAACAGCCGGTAGGTGCCGGTCTCGATGCTCGGCCAGGTGGTGCGGAACAGCTCGATCGAGGCGTCCATGTGCTTGTCGTAGATGATGTCGCCGGTATCGGTGCCTTCCACGCGCACGCGCATCTGGCTGATGATCGGCCCGGCATCCACCGCGGTCTCGATGCGATGGATGCTCACCCCCGCCGGGGTGCCGTCGAGCACCGCCCAGGCGTAGTAATAGAAGCCCTTGTTGTAGGGCAGGTAGCCCGGATGCAGGTTGATCGAGTCCTTGGCGGCCAGCGCCAGGAAGCGGTCGTCGAGGATGTAGTCGAAATAGATCGAGACGATGAAGTCGGGCGCGAGCGGCACGATCAGCTCGTCGAAACGCGCGCGCGCGTCGAGCACGTTGATCGCCGGAATCGCGTGCCGCTCGCACAGCGCGAGGATCTCGTCGAGCTGCACCGCATTCGCCTCGGGATGGACGATCACGGCCACCACCTCGACGCTCGGCCGCTGCGCCAGGTAGCGCAGCGATTCGAGCCCGGCGATGTTGTCGATGCAGAGCAGCACCTTGTCGCGAATTGGGGTATTCATTCAGGAATCCTGTTCGGTCCGCGCGCGGGGCGGCGCGCGGTCGTTGTCCGGTCGCTCAGTCGGCCTCGCCGCGGTGCTTGAGCACGTAGCAGATGCCGAAGCCGGTCGGGTCGGCCTTGGCGCTGGTCACCTCGTCGCGCACGATGTCGTAGCCGGCCTCGTCGAAGATCTGGTCCCACTCGCGCTTGGGCAGCAGCAGCTGGTTGGTGAACGGATGCAGCAGGAAGTACGGGTTGTAGTAGCCGCGTCCCATCGGCGCCTGCATGGCGGCCGCGTTGTCGATGTCGTAGTCGACCTCCATCACCATCAGGTAGCTGCCGGCGAACTTGCGGCCGAGCTTGCGCAGGTACTCGATGAAGGCCGGGCGGCCGATCTGCGAGATGATTTCCTGCAGCACGAAGCCGAACAGGATGAAGTCGGGCGCCTCGTCGATCTCGTAGTCGAGCGCGTCGACATTGACCAGGCGGATCTGGTCCTGCATGCCCATCGACTCGACCTGGCGCAGGCCGGCCTCGTAGGCGCCGGTGTCCGGCTCGATGCCGACCGCCTTGATCGCGCCGAGCTCCTTGACCAGGGTGCAGAGGTATTGCGCGTTGCCGCAGCCGAAGTCGACGATCTGCTTCGCGTCGGGCTTGACCGACTCGATGAAGGCCTTGGTGATCGGAATCGTGTCGTACTGCGAGATCTGGCAACTGCCGACGCCGACCAGCCGGCCGTTGCGCTTGTAGCCGTCGATGCCCTCGGTCAGCATCGCGCCGACGTTCGAGAAGATGCTGTCGTAGCCGCCGATCAGGATGTTGAACCAGCCCTCGTAGTGCTTGATGCGCGAGCCGTAGTCGGACAGGCGGAAGCTCGCCTGCGGGTCGCGCCCCTCGCCCTCCTTCACCAGCAGCCCCTCGACGGCGAGGTATTCGAAGATGGTGCGCAGCAGGTACGCGTCCATCTTGCGGCCCTCGGCGATCTGCGCGAGCGACTTGCCCGCCAGCAGGTCGTCGAACACGCCGAGCTGCAGCATCTGGAAGATCACCTTGGCGCCGACGAAACCCTTCACGTAGTCGAGCGTCTTGAACTGTTCCGGCTGGAACCAGGTCGAGTCGAGGATGGCCTCGACGGTCGGTTCGGCATCGCGCACGTCGGCGCGTTCGAGCGTTGCTTCAGTCATGGAATTCACCTTGGATGGAAACGGATTCGGAAAAACCGGCGGCTTCGGGGAAGCTGCCGAGCGCGGCCAGCAGACGATCGTTCTCGTGAGCGAGGCCGATGCTGATGCGCAGGTGGCCGGCCAGGCCGAACTGCGCGGCGTCCTTCACTTGCACGCCCTGCCCGGCCAGCCAGGCCAGCGTGCGCGCGCCGGCCGGGTTGGCGACCAGCACGAAGTTCGCCTCGGAGGGCACCACGCGGTAGCCGAGCGCGCGCAGCGCCTCGCTCACGCGAGCGCGCTCGGCCAGGATCGACGCCACGTGCGTGTCGCGGGCCTGGTCGTGGTCGAGCACGGCCTCCAGCGCGTTCAGCTCGAGCGTGCCGACATTGCTGAACCACTGGCGGCGCTTCATCGACGCGATCGCCTCGGCCGGCCCGAACAGCACGCCCAGCCGCAGCCCGGCCAGCCCGTAGGACTTCGAGAACGAGCGGAACACGTACTCGTGCTCGCCGAAGGCGGGCCGCTGGCGCCGCCGCGTCGAGTAGTCGACGTAGGTCTCGTCGATCAGCAGCTTGCCGGCGCGCGCGCGCAGCGTTGCCAGTTCGTCCTCGCCCAGCAGCAGGCTGGTCGGGTTCGAGGGGCTGGCGAGCGTGACGAAGTCCTCGCGCGTGAGCCGGGCCAGGTCGGCCGGGTCCAGTTGCAGCGACTCGGTCAGCCCCAGCTCGAAGTGCGGCAGGCCATACACGCCGATCCGCCCGCGATAGCCGTCGAAACCGGGCCAGGCGCTGACCTGGCGCATGCCCGGAAACGCCTCGCAGAGCCGGTCGAAACACTCGTCGATGCCGCGCACCAGCATCAGGTTCGCTTCCGGGCAGTCGAAGTGCTCGGCAAGCCGGCGCATCACGCGCGGTTCGTCCTCGAACGGATAGCGGTTGACGCGCGAGGCGGCGGCGGTGATGGCCGCCACCACCGCCGCCTCGACCGGCGCCGGGTTCTCGTTGAACGCGAGGCAGACGGCCTCGACGGCTGTCGCCGTGCGCACGCCTGCTGCCCGCTCCTTCACTGCTCCATCGCTCACGGTGTGATCCTTGCCGGGTGGGTTGGGAATCGCTGCCTGGCTGCCTGGCACGTCGGGCTCAGCGCGGCGGCGGGTTGAGGCCGGCGCGCTCGTTGCGCATGCCCTTCCAGCGCCAGCCCTCGATCGCGCGCTTGATGTACTCGCCGAAGAACTCCGGCACCAGGCTGAACAGTTGCGGATAGGTGATGAAGAACGAGCTGATCGAGATCGACACGTCCATCGAGATCACGCAGTGGCACCAGTTGCGCGGAATGTGCAGCGACTCGCCCGGCTCGATGATCACGCGATAGGGCGTGGCCTCGCGCAGCTTCGGGAAGCGCTTGAAATCGGGGTTCTCGATGTCGACCGGGCTGAAGGTCTCGCGCTCGAACTCGCCGATGTAGAGATGCGACTTGGCCTGCTCCGGCGGGAACAGCCAGACCATCTTGCGGCCGACGATCTGGGTCAGGAAGTTCGGCATCGGATCGGTGTGGGTGGGCGTGTGCGTGCCGGCCGGCCCGATCCACAGGTACGAGTCCATGTGCGCGCCGGGGATGTGCTCGATATGCCCCTTGATGTACGGGTGCTGGACCAGGTCGGTGCGCAGGTTCGGGAAGGTCTTGCGGAACGGGTGCGAGGCCATGTAGTACATGTGGTCCGGCTTCTCGCGCAGGATCGCGATCAGTTCCCTGAGCTTCATCTCCTGGAAGCGCAGGTACTTCACGTAGCCCTGCGGGCTGTTGTTGCCCGGCCCGCGCTCGTGCGGCTGGAAGCTCTCGACGCCGATCGTCTCCTCGCCGAAGTTCTTCTCGAAGTAGTCGAGCGACCACTTCTGCATGGCGGGCCAGCCGCCCAGCGCGCCCGCGATCTTCACCGGGCGGTCCTTGTTCAGGTAGTGCTTGCGGAAGTCCGAGACCTTGGGCTGGTGCAAGGTGTCGACGGACAGGATTTCATCGAACGGCATGGTCAATTTCCGATCCCGAATGTTGGTTGAGGTGTTCGCGGACGCTGGCGGGCACCATGTCCGTCCAAAGTTGCTCGATCCGCTGCAGGCAGGCCTGCTTGCTGGCGGGTTCGCCGACCGTCTCCCAGCCGGCAGGCAGGTTGCGTCCGTCGAGCCATACCGAGTACTGCCCCTCGCTGTTTCGCACTACAAAATACAAATCGTCATCCATGGCTGTTCCCCTGGAAAGGCAATGTGAAGCGCCGAACTTCGCCGCGATCGCGGCCGGGCCGCGTCGCGCGAATGCAGAAGCCGCCTGCCCCGTCAGGGGATATCGAAATGCGCCGCCACCTGGTCAATTCGGATTGGTCAACAAAATCACCCGAAAAACATAATGTCGATTCATTCCCGGCTCCAATGAGCGCAAAGACTGAGGCATCCGCCTTACGAGTGTCAAGACTTATTCAAATAACGAGTCATTTTGAGTTAAATCAGAAAACGATCCGATATCAATTGAAAAAGTTTTGAAGCGTAAATAAATGAATCGAACCTGCCGATTCTGACGGCGGAAAAACTTACATCGCGCCGACACTGGCTGGCATTCGGGAAACGTGATATCACGCGCGCGGTCGCGCCGGCGCGAAGCTTACATGCCAGGTTGCCGCCATCGCCCCACATCCCTTTGCCGGCGCGGATTCAGCCAGGTCGCTCGAGCCGGCCTTACAGGCCGGGGCATGATTTGAAAGGCATTTTTCATATTGGCATTCTTTGTGTTATCGAGCCTCGACGCGCTCAAGACGATCGTTTTCTTATCGCCATCACTCATTCCGGGAAATTTCGATATCGTCACTTAATGCCGTCGGCGCGCGAAATTATTACCTGGCATTGCTGTTTCATTTATTGACCACCGCACCCGACGTCAACCGGAATCCCAATTGATTTCTTTTTTTATTCATTCCGAATCGGATCGGTGAAGTCAAAACGCTATGATTGAACGCGGCGATTATTCATTTTTTATTTATTGCGAAGCGGATCACGAATTAGGCGATTGATGCGGGATGTTTCGCGAATCGCCTCATGCGCACCATCCGCGTTTCCACAAACGCAACCCGGAACGACAATGTTGCACGAACAGGAACGACCGAAGGAAGCGCCGACGACGCCGTCACCGAACCACGCCGAAAGCGCCGGCGATACGCCCGGCGCGGCTTCTCATCGGGCCGCTCGCGCGCCCGAGGCCGAGACGCGAGACACGATCGCCGTGCTGGCCGACGGCATCGGCGAGCTGGAAAGCACGGCACCGCTGGAAGAAATGCAACGATCGCGTCTGATGGCCAGCTTGCTGGATCCAGGCGGCGAAGGACGTCCATCGTCGCTGACGCTGGCGTTCGCCTCGCGTGCACGGCTCGATGCCTGCCTGGCGTCGCTGCAGCGTGCGATCGACGGCAATGCTGCCTTGCGCGGCGGCGTGGCCTGGGCGCTGCCTTCGCGGCCGATGCGCTTCACGCTGCGCGAGGCGACGCTACGGGTTCATACCGCCCGGCTGGCGGCCGGCATCGACGGCGAGGCGCAGTTGACGGCACTGGCCGCCCTGCCCGGCATGCAAATCGATCCGCAACGGCCGCCGCTATTGCATGCCGTGATTGCGCGCCTGCCCGGTGCGCGGCCATGGCGGTTGCAGTTGCTGGCCTCACCGCTCGCTATCGGACTCGATGCGCTCGCAACCTTCCTGCGCGAGGCCGTCGCCGACGATCCCGGCTCCGGGCTGGCCGTGTTTCAACGGATCGAGCCCCTCCCCGCCGCATTGGGCCCCGCCCCGTGGCATGAGATCGAGGCCCACGCACCCGCAAGCACCGAAGCGGGCGATGCCGATGTCGACACGGATACGGCGCTGTGTTCCCAGCTCGCCGCGCTGGCCGCCGAAGCGACCGGTCTGGCCTCGAACGGCCTGCATGCCGACCTGCTCGGCAGCGAAGCGCCCGAGGAACGCGCGCTGCAGGCCCTGCGGATCGCCATGCAGGTTCGCGATCGGCTGGACGTCTCGATCCCGCTCGGCGCGTTGCTCGCAGCGCCGACGCCGGCAGGCATGGCGACGTATCTCTCCGGCGTCGTGCAAGCACGGGCCCGTGTTACCGGCCAGGACGAGCCCGCGCCAATTCCGATCCAGGCGGGGCGACACGCGCAGCCGCCCGTGTTCTGCCTGCCCGGCGCCGGCGCCAGCGCGGCGAGCTTCGTGGCACTCGCCACCGCGCTCGGCCCCGGCGTGCCGATCCATGGCTTGCAGGCACGCGGCCTCGACCCACGACAGGCGCCCGAAACCAGCGTCGAGGATGCCGCGCGCCGCCATCTGCAATCGATCCTGGCGCTATGCCCGCAAGGCCCGGTGAGGATCGTCGCGCACTCGTTCGGCGGCTGGATCGCGCTCGAGACGGCGCGGCAGCTCGAACGGCTGGGGCGCCGCTGCGCGCCGCTGGTGCTGCTCGATTCGCCGCCGCCGCCGATCCTGCCGCTCGCACCCGAACCGAGCCCTGCCGATATCCTTCGCACCCTGGTGCGCCTGCTGGAGCAATCCTCGGGGCTGTCGTTCGAGCTCGACGACGCAAGGATCGAAGCCGCCGCCGCGAGCGATTTCGAGGCGCGGCTCGCCTTCGTCGGCAAGCTGATGCGCGACGCCGCCCTGTTGCCGCCCGCCGCGGGTGCACATCGGGACGCCGCCATCGCGCCAATGCTGCGTACCTTCGAGGCGCAACTGCGCTCCTGCCATGTCGCGCGTGGGCGCCTCGACGGCGAAGCCATCGTGATCGTCGCGCACGACGGCGGCGAGGGCAGCCCGATGCCGGGCGCGTTCGGCTGGAGCGCGCTGGTCGAGCACGTGGAGTTCGCCGTGATGCGCGGCAATCACATGAGCCTGCTCCAGGAGCCGGCCGTGCGTGAGATCGCGCTGACGATGCGCGAACGCTGGCGCATCGTCTGAGGCGGCCGGGGCGCCCGCTCTTCCACCTTGCTCGTCACGCCTGCGCCGCGGTCCGCCTTCCCGCCGCTTCGCCGCCGTCCTCCCCGCCTCGACCGCGGCTCGCAAAAAAACTTTCCCCGTGCTGTAACCGCCGTCCCTGATGCGTCGAACTCACTGTCGTACCCGCTGCGGGTATCACTCACCTACCCATCAGGAGAATCACCATGTCGGCAAAGCAATCGATCCATTCCGCCCTCGTCCTCGGTGCCGTCGCGAGCCTGCTCGCCTCGGTCGCCCACGCCGCCCCGCTCACCAAGGCCGAGGAAGGCGCGGCCATCGCGGCTCACAAGGAAAAGTGCTACGGCGTGGCGCTCAAAGGCCAGAACGACTGCGCGGCAGGCCCCGGCACCACCTGCCAGGGCACCTCGACGGTCGACTTCCAGGGCAACTCGTGGAAGTTCGTGCAGGGCGGCACCTGCGCCAGCATCGTCACGCCGGGCGGCGGCCACGGTTCGACCACGCCGATCAAGTCCTGATCGCCGCTGTTTCCAACGATGGCGGCCCTTCGCGAAAAATTCGCAGCTCGCTGTAACCCGCCGCCGTCCTCCAACGAACTCACTGCCGTACCCACACCAGGTACCCCTCATCCACCCATCAGGAGAATCACCATGTCGGCAAAGAAATCGGTCAATTCCGCTCTCATCCTCGGTGCCGTCGCGAGCCTGCTCGCCTCGGTCGCCCACGCCGCTCCGCTCACCAAGGCCGAGGAAGGCGCGGCCATCGCGGCTCACAAGGAGAAGTGCTACGGCGTGGCGCTCAAAGGCCAGAACGATTGCGCGGCAGGTCCCGGCACGACTTGCCAGGGCACCTCGACGGTCGATTTCCAGGGCAACTCGTGGAAGTTCGTGCAGGGCGGCACCTGCACCAGCATCGTGACGCCGGGCGGCGGCCACGGTTCGACCACGCCGATCAAGTCCTGATCGCCGCCGGCGGCCCAGGAGACGAGCATGATGGAGTTCCTCAGCCCGGCAGGCCACGAGCCCAGCCGTCTCCAGCCGGCCGCCGCGCAGGCGGGCCTGCTGGCCGGCACCAGCCTCAAGAGCCAGCACATCGCCGAGATCCTCGACGAAACCCTGCACGACGCATTCTTCGAAGTCCATGCCGAGAACTACATGGGCGCGGGCGGCCCGCCCCATCGCTGGCTGGCCGCCGTGCGCGAGCGCCATGCGCTGTCGGTGCATGGCGTGTGCATGTCGATCGGCGGCCCGGCCCCGCTCGATGCCGCGCATCTCGCGCGCTTCGGCGAGGTGGTGCGGCGCTACCAGCCCGCGCTGGTTTCCGAGCACCTGGCCTGGTCCTCGCATGGCGGCGCGTTCTTCAACGACCTGCTGCCGCTGCCCTACACGAAGGCCACGCTCGAGCGCGTCTGCGATCACCTCGACCAGGTGCAGAACGCGATCGGCCGCGCCATCCTGCTCGAGAATCCGTCCACCTACGTGGCCTTCGCGCAGTCGAGCTTCAGCGAGACCGAATTCATCCGCGAGGTGGCGCGACGCAGCGGCTGCGGCCTGCTGCTCGACCTCAACAACGTGTTCGTGTCCGCGACCAATCACGGCGGCTCGGCCGAGGCCTACCTCGCCGAGTTCCCGATCGAGCGGGTCGGCGAGATCCACCTGGCCGGCCATACCGAGCAGCGCGACGACGAAGGCGAGGCGCTGCTGATCGACAGTCACGATCGCCCGATCGCCGATGCGGTCTGGCAACTCTATGCCGACCTGATCGCGCGCACCGGCCCGATCCCGACGCTGATCGAATGGGACAGCGCGCTGCCCGACTGGCCGACGCTGCGCGCGCAGGCGCTCGAGGCGCGGCGCATCCAGCTCGCGCTCGCGCCGCGTTCCGAACCAGCCCGTGCCCACCACGAGGCCGCCGATCATGCGTACTGAGATCGATATGGATAACTACGCTTCGGCATTCGCACCGGGCCTGATCGACCCTCGCGTCGACGCGCCGGCCGAGCTGGTCGCGCATCGAGGCAAGCGGGTCGCGAAGCGCTACGACGTCTATCGCAACAACGTCACGGTCAGCCTGATCGACGCGCTGGCCGCGATCTACCCGGCCGTGCAGCGCATCACCGGCACCGAATTCTTCCGTGCCATGGCGCGCTTCCATCTGCGCGAGACGCCGCCCGTCTCGCCCCTGCTGTTCGAATACGGCCGCGATTTCCCGGCCTTCATCGAGCGCTACGAGCATGCGCGCGCGATGCCCTGGCTCGCCGACACGGCACGCATCGAGCGCGCCTGGCTCGACGCCTATCACGCGGCCGATGCCGAACCGCTGTCGGCGCAGGACTTCGCCGCCTTCGCGCCGCAGCGGCTGGCCGAGCTGCGCTTCACGCCGCATCCGGCCACGCGCATGGTGCGCTCGCCCTATTCGGCGCTGGCGATCTTCGCGATGAACCGGGGCGACGCGCCGCTGCGCACGCTCGATGCCAGCGAGGCGGAAGACGCGCTCGTCACGCGCCCCGGCCTGGAGGTGATCGTCACGCGCCTGCCGGCCGGCGGCGCCGAATTCCTCGGCAGCCTGATCGACGGCGCCACGCTCGGCGAGGCAGTCTCGCTCGCCATGCAAACCCAACCCGCGTTCGAGCTGTCCGCCCATCTCGGCGGCATGCTCGATGCCGGCGTGTTTAGCGCCGCCCACCTCGGAGACTGATCATGATGTCCGACGCCCGAACCCTGAAGCGCTCGCCGCTGGCCTGCGCCGCCGTGCTGGTCGGCCGCGCGCGCCGCGCGGTGCAATGGCTGGCCCGCCCCTGGCTGGTCCAGCTGGTGCTCCGCCTGGCCCTGGCGGTGCCGTTCTGGAAATCGGGGATCCTGAAATGGAACGGTTTCCTGCAGCTCAACGACACGGCGATCGAGCTGTTCACCAGCGAATTCCAATTGCACCTGCCCGGCGGCCCCTATCCGTTCCCGGCGCCGGCCCTGTTCGCCTTCCTGTCCGGATGCGGCGAGGTACTGTTCCCGGTGCTGCTGGTGCTCGGCCTCGGCACGCGCTTCGCGGCGATCGGCCTGCTGCTGATGACCTGCATCGTCGAGCTGACCGTGCCCGACGGCTGGCCGGTGCACCTGACCTGGGCCGCGATGGCGCTCGGCATCGCCGCCTGGGGACCGGGCCGGATCTCGATCGACCATCTGCTCGGCGATCGTTCGCCGCGCGACTGACACGGCGCGACGGCCGGCAGCCCGACGAGATGCTCCGATGAAAACCCGCGAACTGGTCGCGCGGCTCGCCGCCGATGCCGGGCCGGTCGAGCCCGACCGCGTGACGCGCCGGATCGGGCGCGCCCTGCTGGGCGGCTTGGCCGGCAGCATCGCGCTGCTGGTCGCGCTCTACGGCATCCGCAGCGACATGCCGCAAGTGCTGCTGAGCGCGGCCTTCTGGATCCGGCTGGCGTTCCCGCTGGCGATCATGGTGGCGGCGGTGCAGTTGACCGAGCGACTCGGCCGGCCCGGCGCGCCCACGCGCCTGGCCTGGTTCGCCGCGGCACTGCCGCTGGCGGTCATGGCGCTGGCCGGCATCGGCCTGCTGCTGGCGACGCCGCCCGGCTACCGGCTGCAATTGATGCTGGCCGACTGCTGGCCGCTCGCGGTCGGGAACCTGGTGCTGCTGTCGCTGCCACCGCTGGCTGCCGCGATGCATGCCTTGAAGGGGCTGGCGCCCACCCGCCTGGCGCTGGCCGGCGCGGGCGCCGGGCTGCTGGCCGGCGCGCAGGGCCTGCTGGTGGATTCGCTGTATGGGGCCGACGGCGCGCTGTCGCTCTGGGGGCTGGCCTATGCGCTGGCGATCGGCCTGACCAGCGCGCTCGGTGCCGCGCTGGCGCCCAGGTACCTGCGCTGGTGAGACGGATCGATGATGCCGCGTCGCGCAGGAGCGCGACGGGAATGGGAACGGGACAACGTGGAAATCGGGATCAGCCGCCGCCGACGCAGGCTTCCTCGGCCGAGATCGTCTCGCGCAGCGCGGCGGTGTGCTCGATGAAGGCCGCGTACATCAGCAGCGAGCAATCGCTGTCGCGCAGCGCGACGCCCCGCTGCTCGGCCTCGCTGTCGAGCAGGCGCAGCAGGCCCTCGCGATCGCTGCACTGGTCCAGCATCGCCTTGAGCAGGATCTCCTGGGCATGGACCCGGCCGGACAACACGTCGATCCGCATCTCGTCCCTGCTCATCCTGCCCGCGCCCGCCGCGGCTCCGGTTCGCTCGCGCCGCTGCGTGCCGTCTCGATACTGCCCGTTCATCTGGTCTTGCTCCCGTAATGCATGTCGCGCGCCCGGCGCGATGCCGCGGCCGCGCTAACCGGCCCCGCGCGCGAAGCCGTCCTGTCTGCCCTGTCCTGCCCGATGTGCGGCTCGCGCCGCGGTTCAGCTGACGAAGATCGCCAGCGCCACCGCGCAGGCCACCAGCAGGGCACTCGCCCCGAGCAGGTATTTCTCGAACGTCACGGCCCGGCTGCGGCGCGGTTCGCCCAATGGAGTTTCCATTGCCCTCTCGATATCGAAACGACGCCGCGAATCGAAACGCGCGGCGGCTGAGCCAGATCGCGGCATCTGCCGCGAGTTGAAGGAATTCCGGTTTTTCAACATCGCGGAATGAATACGGGGATTATGCAATCCGCGCCTTTCATTCGCGATAGACGGCATTCTGTTATCGACAACAGTTCGATTTATCATTGTCCGATCACCGCATGAAAGATGAACCAGCAGTGCAACAATTGCAGCATCGAATCCAGGCCGGCACGCGCCAGGACTGGCGCCGCGGTGCGGCCCATGCGACGTTTCCGGCCCTGTAGCGGGAATGCGGACATATCCTAGCATCCGCCATTTCCCGACACTAGATTAATCGTGCGGCCCGAGTGATATCGGGGCATTTCGTTCTAGACGATGATCACCATCGAGCCGCATTCAATCCAATTACATATCCAATAAGCCGAGTGTTGCGGCGCGTTTTACTGTCAGCGAAATGTGATTAACGGAAAATTTTTCGTTAAGCCGCTTGTAATAGCCATATACGGTGGGCACCGCCACGCACAATTGCCCGGCGATATCGTGGGCGGTGCAGCCGCTGCGCAGCAGCCTGAGGATGCCGGTCTCGCGCTCGGTCAGCGCGAGCGAGCGAGCCGCGTCGGAACGCTGTTGCCGTGCATGCCAGTCGAGCAGTTCGCTGGCGATCAGCCGATAGAGGATGCGCTTGCCGTGCAAGGCGGCCTCGCCCTCGCCCGCTCTCGCGTCGAGGCCGACGTAGAGCACCCCGCCCAAGCCCGGCGTCGGCAGGTGGGCCGGCGCGATCAGCTTGGCGCGAAAGCCGTGCGCCGCGTCGTGCTCGCCCAGCGCGCAGGGGCCGTCCGCGCGCGGCGCAATGGCCGCCGCGCCGGTGGGCGCCGAGTTGCGCCGCGCATAGGCGATGCCGGGATCCGTCTCGAACCAGCCGCGCGCGCGATAGCTGTCCAGCCAGGCCGGAGCGGCATCGGTCAGCACCTCCTCGTCGCCCAGCCTCGGCGGCTCGCCTTCCGCAGGAACCAGCAGGAAGGCGAAACGTTCGGCGCCGAGCAGCCGGACCAGGCGCGAGACGATCTCGCGCAGGGCCTCGCGATGCGGCGCGCATTCGAGCTCGTCGAACAGCGCGAAGCAGTCGTATTCGGATGCTTCGTGCGACAGGGCTGGCGCCGCGATCGACAGCGCGCCGGCACGCACGCCGAACGCGCCGGCATGCGCCTGCGCGCACAGCACGCCATCGGAGGGAGTCGGCAGGCCGGGCCTGCCGTCGGTCTTGCCGGGTCTTGAGAAAACGCTCATACGAAGGCTCTCTAGGTGTGTGCCGGGGTTCGTGCGCCGATGGCGCCCTCGATCGAACCCGCCACGTCATGGATAGACGGTTTCCGCTCCAGCCTGCCCTTGTCGCTTGCAAAATCTGTGATCGCAGTTTGCTCGATCGCTTCAATGGACCAGGGGCATCCTCTCCGATCGGAAAGGACGCCGTGCCGCAACTTCGACTGCCTGATGCTGCCCTGCTCGCGCCGCCGGGCTGGTGGCCCGCGGCGCCTCTCGTGTCATGCCATCGTGCCGGCTCAGGTACGCAGGCTCGCCCCGCCGTCCAGCTCGTCGGCGGCGGCCTGGTCCTCGCTGCGGGTCAAGCGCAGCGACACCGTCATCGCCACCGTGCTGGCATAGACGTTCAGCGCGGTGCGGCCCATGTCGAAGAAGGCATCGACGCCGAGGATCAGCAGCACCGCCTCGGCCGGCAGGCCGATCGCGGCCAGCACGATGGTGATCGCCACGATCGCTCCCGAGGGCACGTTCGCCGCGCCGTCGATGGTGATGATGGTCAGCACCAGGATGGTCAGCGCGAGCGGCCAGCTCCAGGCCACGTGATAGGCATCGGCCAGGTAGCCGACCGCGAGCGCCGTATAGAGCACGGCGCCGTCGCGGTTGAAGATGTAGGACAGCGGCAGGATGGTGGAGGCCACCGACTGCGGCACGCCCATCTCGGTCAGCTTCTTCAGGTGCACCGGGTAGGTGATTTCCGAGGAGCGCGTGGTGAAGGCGAGGATCAGCGGCTCGCTGACCTTGCGGATCACGGCCAGCGGCCGCTGGCCCGCGGCGATCACGATCGCGCTGAGCAGCAGGCCGAGGATCAGCATGCCGAGGTAGGAGATGCCGAGCAGCTTGACCAGCGGCATCAGGCCCGACACGCCGCGGCTGCTCATCAGGCCCGCGACGGCCGCGAAGATCGCCAGCGGCGAGAGCGCGACGATCCACTCGACCATCTTGAACAGGCCGGCGAGCAGCGAGGCGAACAGGTTGATGGCGGGACGCCCGGCCTCGCCGGTGGCGCCCAGCGCGGTGCCCAGCAGCACGCCGAACACCAGCACCGGAATCGCGTTGCCCGAGGACAGCGCGGCCACCAGGTTCTGCGGGATCAGGTCGGTGATGAACTTGACCCAGTCGATGCTCGAGGCGAGGTGCTCGGGCAGCGCGCCCGATTCGGTCAGCGGCGCGCCCAGGCCCGGGCGGAAGATCCAGTTGAGGCCGAGCCCGAGCGAGCTCGACACCAGGGTCATGACGATGAAGAACAGGATGGTGATGAGCGCGGTGCGCCCGAGATTGCGTCGCTGCTCGACCGCGCGGTAGCTCCCGACCGTCACGGACAACAGGATCAGCGGCATCACCACCATCTTGATGGCGTGGCCGAACATGGTCGACAGGAAACCGACGTCGGCCGCGAAGCGCGGCGCCGTGACGCCCGCGATCGCGCCGAGGATCAGCGCCACGATCATCAACAGGGGAAGCGAGGTCCTGCTATTCTTTTGACTCATTTTTGGCCCGGATTAATTTGATTCTTGCAGGGGTACCGTCGACGATGTGATGCCACATATGCGTGCGGGCCGCCTCGGGCTGCCCGTCGCGGATCGCGGCATAGATCGCCAGGTGCTCCACGGTGCCGCGCCGCACGGTCTCGATGTCCTGGCGTGGCAACTCGTTCAATGCAAGCGTCTGTGCTCTCAGTAATTTATAGAAGTTATGCAGCCGCTCGTTACGCGCGGCCAGGAACAGCTCCTGGTGAAACACCCAGCCGATGCGCTGCTCGGCCATGATGTCGGTGTCGCCGCTCTCGATCAGCCGCTCCATGCGCTCCACCGATGCCGACATCGCCAGCGTCGGCCCGCGGGCTGCCGCCAGGTAGGCCGCCGTGCTCTCCAGCGCGAGGCGAACCTCGTAGATCTGCTGGAGATCGTCGCGCGTCGGATCGTTGACGAAGGTGCCCCGCTTGTCGAACACGGTGACGAGGTTCTCCGCGGCGAGCCGCTGCAACGCGCTCCTGACCGGCATCTGCCCGATTCCGAGCTTGCTTGCCAACCCGCGATGTGAAATTTTTTGCCCTGGTTCCAGCCTGCCGTCGAGAATTCGTGTTCGAATTTCGTCGTAGGCGTGGTCAGCATCGGAATTTGTTTTTTCTTCCATTCTGTGATCGCAGTGTTGTCATTGCTAAACTCGCAATCGGCCCGCGCTGAGGATACCTCTACCGCCAGCGCCGATCAACCGTCAGATGTGACGAATCGAATAACGACTACGAAGGCATCTTTTTGCTCCCCGATTCTCAATGAATACTCACGCTCCGATATTTGAAATTCTTACGGTTAGCGCGGATCAGGTGTATCCGCTGCGCGCGCGACTGCTGCTCGACGGCGATGAAATCGCCTCCCGGCTGTCCGGCGATCTCGGAGCGGATACGCTGCATTTAGGAATCCGGCGCGGCGAGCAGTTGGTGGGCGTGGCCTCGGTATGTCGCGAGGATTGCCCCGACCTGCCGCGCGACGGCTGGCGCCTGAGGGGCATGGCGATCGACGAGGCGCTGCGCGGGTTCGGCTTCGGCCGCGTGCTGGTGCGGCTGTGCGCCGAGCATGCGCGCGGGCGCGGCGGCCGCACCCTGTGGTGCACCGCGCGAGAAACCGCGAAGGGGTTTTATGAAGGATTGGGGTTTACCAGCGATCCCCGGGTGCTGTCATTGCCGACCAAGCCCGATGTGCAGTTTTATCGGATGTGGATGGATATTTGAAAATCGCCGCTCAATCGGCGCGATTATCTAGAGTTGAAACTCCAGGGCGCGGCGTCTCGATGTCGTGAAAATACGTCGCGCCGAAAGCGTGCGCGCGGCATGGCTTCCGGTTAATCGCGCCGACGATGCGATGCGCGATTATGCGGGCCGCATCGCCGGCCGCATCACGCACAGGATCATTCACCTGTTATTTATCCCGTCGCGCCGCCGAATCGCGGGTGCAGCATCCCCGATGCTGCGCCCGCCCCCCGCTTTCCGACCAGTCCGATTGTCCCGCCCCCCTGCCCGCTGCGACCATCGCCACTTGCTGCGCGCGGCCTGTCCGTGAGGCCCGTGCGGAACCGGAACCGCAACAGGACAATCCCGATGAGCGAAGCACAATCCCCGGCGCACGCCGCCGCCCGAGCCACTCTCGATGCCGCGCCGGAACCGGGCGGCCATGGCCTGCAACGTGGCCTGGGCTGGCGCGACGCCTTCTGGGTCACCAGCGGCGTGCCGGCCGGCGTGCTGTTCACGATCGGCGGGGTGTCGGCCACCATCGGCCATCCCGCCTGGGCGATCTGGATCGCCGCGATCACCATGGGCCTGATCCAGAGCGCCACCTATGCCGAGATCTCCGGCCTGTTCCCGCACAAGTCGGGCGGCGCCTCGGTCTATGGCGCGATGGGTTGGGTTCGCTACAGCAAGCTGATCGCGCCGGTCTCGGTCTGGTGCAACTGGCTGGCCTGGTCGCCGATGCTCGCGCTCGGCTGCGGCCTGGCCGCCAGCTACGCGCTCACCGCCCTGTTCCCCGCCGACTCGGTGATCCGCACCTGGCAGTTGCAGCTCGCCGATCTCGGCTTCATCAGCCCCGGCCTCACGCTGCGCATCAATGCCACCTTCCTGATCGCCACGATCCTGCTGCTGCTGACCTTCCGCCTCCAGCACAGCGGCGCCTCGAGCGCCGCGCGCACGCAGCGCATCCTCGGCATCGCCTCGCTCACGCCGCTGCTGATCGTCGGCATCGTGCCCTTCGTGACGGGCGACGTGCCGGCCTCGAACCTGTTCCCGCTGCTACCGCTCGGGCACGACGCCCACGGCAATCCGACCGCCGCCACGTTCGGCAGCTGGAACGGCCAGGGCGTGGTGATGGCGCTCGGCGCGATGTTCATGGCCGGCTGGGCCTCCTACGGCTTCGAGACGGCGGTCTGCTACACGCGCGAATTCCGCGATCCGCGCCGCGACACGGCCAAGGCGATCTTCTGGTCCGGCGCGCTGTGCCTGATCGTGATGACCCTGGTGCCGATGGCCTTCCAGGGCGCGCTCGGCACCCAGGCCATGCTCGATCCCGCGATCGGCGACGGCACCGGCGTGGGCGCCGCGATGGCGCGGCTGGTGGGCGGCGGCGCCTGGGTGGCCAATGCCATCGTGGTAATGCTGATGCTGTCGATCCTGCTGATCGTGATGACCTCGATGATGGGGTCCTCGCGCACGCTGTACCAGGCTTCCGTGGACGGCTGGCTGCCGCGCTACCTCTCGCACGTCAACCGCCACGGCGCGCCGACCCGCGCGATGTGGACCGACCTCGGCTTCAACCTGGTGCTGCTGATGATGTCGAACTACATGACGGTGCTGGCGATCTCGAACGTCTGCTACATGATCTTCGTGTTCCTGAACCTGCAGTCGGGCTGGATCCATCGCATGGACCGCGGCGATCGCGAGCGGCCGTTCCGCTGCCCGAGCTGGCTGCTGGAGGCCGGCGCCGTGTGCGGCTACCTGAACCTGGTGTATGCCGGCGCGGGCGCCGACCTGCATGAAGCCGGCACGCTGCGCAACGGCCTGATCGCGATGCTGCTGATCGTGCCGGTGTTCGTCTATCGCCACTACTGGCAGGATCGCGGCCGCTTCCCGGCCCAGATGCAGCGCGACATCGAACTGGTGCTGCCCGCGCGCAGCCGCTGGCTCGATCTCGCGCCCTACGCGGCGCTGCTCGGCGCGGTGTTCACGGTCGCCGCCGCCTGGTGGCTCGCGCGGCAGGTCTGAGCGCGGCCAGCCGCCCGCGACGGGATTGAGCCCGGCCATGATCCGGGCCGATAATCGCGCAGGCGCCTGGGCTTCGCGCCTCCCTCAACCCCTCGCGGCAGCTTGATTCGATGACGAGTATTGGTCCCTTCTCGGTACAGGTGGTGGCGCTGGCGGCGGCCGCGCTGCTGGCATGGCTGATCGCCCTGGGCCTGGCGCGCGTCCTGCCGGGCGAGGCCGACCGGCGCGCGCCGAGCCTGCTGGTCGACGCCCTGCTGGTCGGCCTGCTGGCCGCGCGCCTGGCCTATGTGCTGCGCTGGTGGCCGCAGTACGCGGCGGCACCGGCCTCGATCGTCGCGATCGGCGACGGCGGCTTCTCGGCCTGGGCCGGGCTGGCCGCGGCGCTGGCCCTGCTTGCCTGGCGCCTGCGGCGCCGGCCGGCGGCGCGCCGCCCGGTGCTGGGCGGCCTTCTGGTCGGCCTGGCCGCGTGGGGCATCGCGCAAGGGGTGCTGGGCAGCGTCCGGGACAACGCGCCGCCGCTGGACACGCTGGCGATCAGCACGCTCGACGCGAAGCCGGTGGCGCCGGGCCGTTTTGCCGGCAAGCCGGTGATCCTGAATCTGTGGGCGAGCTGGTGCCCGCCCTGCCGCCGCGAAATGCCGGTGCTCGCGCAGGCACAGGCGGCCCATCCCGAGCTCACGGTGCTGATGCTCAACCAGGGCGAGGACGCCTCGACGGTGCGCGGCTTCCTCTCGCAGATGGGCCTGCGCTTCGACGAGGTGATGCTCGATCCGCGACGCGACGCGATGCGCGTCTACGGCTCGCGCGGCCTGCCCACCACGCTGTTCTTCGACGCCCGCGGGCGCCTGGTCGAATCGCATGTGGGCGAGATCACCGCGGCCCGGCTCGAGGACATCCTGCAGCGGCAGTTCGGCCGCTGAGCGCTCGCGCGCGAAGGGGCACGCCCTCGCGCGCCCCGCCTGCCGTGCTCAGCCCGTCACCGCCCGCGTGGCGCGCACGAACTCCGACACGCCGGTCAGCATGATCTGCACGCCCACGCACAGCAGCAGGAAGGCCGACACGCGCATCGCCACCTTGGTGCCCTCGGCGCCGAGATAACGCGCCAGCGTGGTGGCGCGGCTGTAGATCTGCCAGATCGCGAAGGCCACCAGGAAGGCCACCGCCAGCGAGATCAGCCCGGACATCATGAAATCGACGGCGCCCTTCTGCCGGTTCGCGTGCAGCGCGATGCCGGCCGCGATCGAGCCGGGGCCGATCGTCAGCGGCACCGTCAGGGGGAAGAAGGCGCGCGCCATCAGCTTCTGCAGGTCGCCGCCGCGCACCGTGCCCTCGGTGGCCGGCACGTCGGGCGCGTTGAGCATCGACCAGCCGGCCATCGCCACCGCGAAACCGCCGCCCAGGCGCAGCGCCTCCATCGAGATGCCGAAGAAGTTCAGCACCGGCGCGCCGAGGAAGAAGATCACCAGCAACGTGAAGAACACGTTGATCGCGAGCCGCTTGGCGAGCTGGGCGCGTTCGTCTTCGTTCAGCGACTCGGTGCGCTCGAGGAACACGAAGGCCATGCCGATCGGGTTGATGATGCTGATCAGGCCGGTAAACCCGAACAGAATGTCTGGAATCAGTCGCTCAACCGACATCACGATGCTTGGCTCCACTGGACGAAAGGAATCGACCGGGGCAGGCAAACCATGCGTCGCGTCGCGCGAGCGCATCCTGCCGGCAACCCGGGCGGCGACGATTCTCGATCAAGGCTGCAGGCGGAGCTATCGGTCAGGTCTGAAAAGCATCCCTTCGCGCACGCGGCGCCGCGCCCTCAGCCAGGCAGCCGCACGCCTTCGGCCGGCTCCGTCTCGGCCAGCCGCACCGGCCTCATGCGCGGCATCAGCACGTGCATGATCGCGAGCGCCACCAGGTAGGCCAGCGCGCCGATCGCGAACAGCGCCCAGTACTGCCCGGTGCGCTGCAGGGTCTCGCCGATCACGCCCGAGAACAGGAAGGAGCCGAGCATGCCCATCGTGCCGCCGATGCCGATCACGGTGCCGACCGCGCGCCGCGGAAACACGTCGGAGACGGTGGTGACGAGATTGGCCGACCAGCCCTGGTGCGCGGCCGCCGCCAGGCCGACCGCCAGCACCGAGAACCACAGCGCATGGAACTGCGAGAGCAGGCCGATCGGCGTGACGCACAGCGCGCACACGCCCATCGTCAGCTTGCGCGCGAAGTTCACGCGGCCGGTGCGCGCGACCAGCCGCGACGAGGCCCAGCCGCCCAGCACGCTACCACCGCAGGCCATCGCGTAGATCAGGATCAGCGGCGGCCCCATGTGCTGCATGTCGATGCCGTTGGCCTCGTTGAGCCACTTCGGCAGCCAGAACAGGTAGAACCACCAGATCGGATCGGTCAGCAGCTTGCCGACCATGAAGGCCCAGGCCTCGCGATGGCGCAGCACCGCGAGCCAGCCGACCCGGCGCGGCTCGGGCTCGCCGCCGGCATCGGCGTCGATGTGGGCGAGCTCGTCGGGCGCCACGCGCGGATGCTCGGCCGGCGCGCGATAGATGCGCCACCAGGCGGCCAGCCAGACGAAGCCGACCGCGCCGCTCACCGCGAAGCTGGCGCGCCAGCCCCACAGCACGGCCATGATCGGGATCACGGCCGGCGCGACCACCCCGCCGACGGTGGCGCCCATGTTCCAGATGCCGGTGGCCAGCGCCCGCTCCGCCTTCGGAAACCAGATCGCGGTGGTGCGCAGCGCGACCGGGAAGTTCGAGGCCTCGGCGAAGCCGAGCAGCCCGCGCACCGCGGCGAAACCCGGCACGCTGGCGGCCAGCGCGTGCAGCATGGCGGCCGCGCTCCACATCGCCATCGCGCCGCCATAGACCAGCCGCGTCGAGACGCGATCGGCGAGCCGCCCGAACAGCATCAGCCCCAGCGCATAGGCGGCCGTGAAGATCATCACGGTCTGCGCGTACTGCACCTGGCTCCAGCCGATGTCGGCCTGCATCAGCGGCGCGAGCAGGCCCAGCGTCTGCCGGTCCATGTAGTTGATGGTGGTGGCGAACAGCATCATCGCGCAGATGGTCCAGCGGTAGCGCGTCGAGGGCCGGCCCGCGGCGCCCGGATTCGGTGGGTTCACGTCTGTCTCCATGTTGGTGTTCGATCCGCGCCCGCGCGCATGACGCGAGACGCGCGACGGGGCGCATGACTCGCCCTCGCCCTCGCCCTCGCCGCTTGCCGCCGTTGCTCCCTGTTGCTGCCTTATCGCGCTGCCTCGACAGCCCCACCTCAGTAGCGCGGCTTCAGGTTCTTCCAGTCGGGCCGGTACTTGCGCATCTGGCCGACGTCGTCGCGCTGGCGGATCCCGCAGCCCAGGTACAGCTCGTGCAGCTTGCGCAGTTGCTCGCGATCGATCTCGAGCCCCAGGCCCGGCGCGTCGGTGAGCTGCACGCAGCCGCCGCGGATCGGCAGCTTGCCGCCGACCACCACCTCCTCGTCGGGCTCCTGCCACGGGTAATGCGTGTCGCAGGCATAGGAGAGGTTCTCGACCGAGGCGGCCACGTGCGTCATCGCCATCAGGCTGATACCGAGGTGCGAGTTCGAATGCATCGACACGCCGATCCCGAAGCTGTCGCACATGCGCGCCAGTTGCTGCGTGTCGCGCAGGCCGCCCCAGTAGTGATGGTCGGCCAGCACGATCTGCACGCTGTTCAAGGCCACGCCGCGGCGGAACTCGTCAAAATCGGTGACCACCATGTTGGTGGCCAGCGGCATGCCGGTGCGCTGGTGCAGCTCGGCCATGCCCTCCAGGCCCGGCGTCGGATCCTCGTAGTACTGCAGATCGTCGCCGAGCAGCTCGGCCATGCGCAGCGCGGTGTCGAGCGACCAGTTGCCGTTCGGGTCGATGCGCAGCGGCGCGGCGGGGAAGGCACGCCGCAGCGCCTTGATGCAGGCCACCTCGTGCTCGGGCGCGAGCGCGCCGGCCTTCAGCTTGATGCTCTCGAAACCGTGCGCGTCGATCATGCGGCGCGCCTGCTCGACGATCTGCGCCTCGTCGAGCGCCTCGCCCCAGGCATCGGGCGCATAGGGGCTGTCGATATGTTCGGCGTACTTGAAGAACAGGTAGGCGCTGAACGGCACCTCGCGACGCACCGCGCCGCCGAGCAGGTCCACCAGCGGCGCGTTCAGGTAGCGCGCCTGGGCATCCAGGCAGGCCACCTCGAAGGCCGAATAGGCATTGCTGACGGCCTTGCTCGCATGCGAGCCCGGCGCGAGCTCGGCGCCGGCGGCGCTGGCGGGCGCCTGGCTGGCCACCACGCCGCGCACGATCTCGCGCAGCCGGTTCAGCTTGAACGGATCGAGCCCGACCAGCTCGCCCTTCACCGCATCGAGCACGGCCAGCGCGGGCGCGTCGCCGTAGCTCTCGCCCAGGCCGATATGGCCGGTATCGGTCTCGATCTCGATGATCGAGCGCAGCGCATAGGGCTCGTGGATGCCGGCCGCGTTCAGCAGCGGCGCGTCCTTGAAGGCGATCGGGGTGACGGTGACGCGGGTGATCTTCATGCGGATCTCTGGATGGGAAAGGGGGGAAGGCGGCGCTCAGCCGGCGCGGCGCGACAGGGGCTCGGCGCGCCGGCGAGGCCGCTCGCGCGTGAACCAGACGGCGAGCACGGCCAGCAGCGAGCAGATCGACAGGCCCGCGAGGCCGCCGCGGATCGAACCGGTGTGCTGCTCGAGCAGCCCGAACACGGCAGGCGCGACGAAGCCGCCGAGGTTGCCGATCGAATTGATCAGCGCGATCACGCCGGCGGCGATGCGCGCATCGAGATGGTTCTGCGGGATCGGCCAGAACAGCGAGGACGCGGCCTTGAAGCCGACCGCCGCGAAGCAGATCGAGACGAAGGCGAAGGCCCCGCCGCCGAAGCTGGAGACGAACATGCCGAGCGCGGCGATCAGCAGCGCGACCGAGGTCCACCGCTGCTGGTGGGGATGGCGCGCGGCCAGCCGCGCGAAGCCGATCATCGCCACGATCGATACCAGCCAGGGAATCGAATTGAACAGGCCGACCTGGAAGTCGCTGTAGTGGCCCATCTTGCGGATGATGCTGGGCAGCCAGAAGGTGGCGCCGTAGATCGTCAGCGAGATCGCGAAGTAGATGAAGCAGTAGAGCGCGATGCGCGGATCGGCCAGCAGCTCGAGCGGCGATACATGGGCCGGCTGCTCGCGCTCGCGCGCGGCCTGCTCGGCGGCGATGGTCTCGACGATCGCGCGCCGCTCCTCGTCGGCCAGCCAGCGCGCCTCGGCCGGGCGCGAGTCGAGCCAGCACCACACCACCGCGCACAACAGGATCGAGGCCGCGCCCTCGGTGACGAACATCCACTGCCAGCCGTGCAGGCCGCTGCCCGCCATCGCGCCGAGCCCGAGCAAGGCGCCGGAAACCGGGCCGGCCAGGATCGAGGCCAGCGCCGAGCCGCTCAGGAATACCGCCATCGCCTTGCCGCGCGCGCCGGCCGGCAGCCATTGCGTGAAGTAATAGATCACGCCGGGAAAGAAACCCGCCTCGGCCACGCCGAGCAGGAAGCGCAGCACGTAGAAGGAGGTCTCGCCGCGCACGAAGGCCATCGCGGTGGCCGCGATGCCCCAGGTCAGCATGATCCGCGTCAGCCAGGCCTTGGCGCCGAAGCGCGCCAGCAGCAGGTTGGAGGGCACCTCGAAGATCGCGTAGCCGACGAAGAACAGCCCCGCGCCGAGCCCGTAGGCGGCCGTGCCGATGCCGACGTCGGCCGCCAGGTGCTCGCGCACGAAGCCGATGTTGACGCGGTCGATGTAGTTGACGATGAACATGATCACGAACAGCGGCAGCACGCGGCGCTCGATCTTCGCCACCGCCCGCGCCAGCGGCGCGGCTGGTGCCGGCGCGAGCGCGCCCGGCGCGGCGGAATGCTTCGCAGTGTCCACGGCTGTCTCCTGGATGTTCTCGTTCGTATTCGTTGCGCCCGCGACGGGTATTCGCCTTGAGCTGGGGCGGATTAAAACACTAAAACATTAGTGCGTCAATGAAGCGGGATTGCGGTATCGTGGCGGCTGGCCGGCGCCGCGCGGCGGCCGGCTTTCCCGCTTCCCGTCATCCCATGCCCACATGACCCCGACGCTTTCCGACGCTCCCGCCGCCTCGTCCCCCGCCGAACTGATCGCGCCCTCCTTCGACCGCTCGCGCCACGCGGCGCCGCAGGTCTTCGAGCACCTGCGCGAGCTGATCGTGGCGATGCGCATCGCGCCGGGCACCGTGCTGCAGCGCGCCGAGCTCGCCGCGCTCTACGGCCTGAGCCAGACGCCGATCCGCGACGCGCTGATCCGGCTCGGCGAGGAAGGCCTGGTCGACATCTTTCCGCAGCACGCGACGGTGGTCAGCTCGATCGACGTGCCGCTGGCGCGCCAGCAGTTGTTCCTGCGCCGCTCGATCGAGCTGGAGATCGTGCACCGGCTCGCCAGCGCGCCGAGCGCCCCGCTGCTGGCGCGGCTCGCCGACAGCATCGAGCTGCAGCGCATGCACGCGGCGCGCGAGAACTACGTCGAGTTCGTGCACGCCGACGAGGCCTTCCACAAGCTGATGTACGACGCGGCCGAGGTGATGGATCTATGGACGCTGGTGCGCCGGCAGAGCGGGCACCTGGACCGGCTGCGCAACCTGCACGTGCCGATCCCGGGCAAGACCGAGCGGGTGCTGGAGCAGCATGCGGCGATCGTCGCCGCGATCGCGGCGGGCAATCCCGAGGCGGCGCAAGCGGCGCTGCGCGCGCATCTGTCGGGGACGCTGTCGCAGGTCGACGAGATCCGCGCGCGCTTTGGAGGATTCCTGAAGAATTGAAGGCGGGCGGCGCACACCTCGACGACGCGCGCGCCGCCCCGGCTCGCGTCAGTGGCCGGTCGCCGCCGCGCCGCTGGCAGGCTGCCTGACCACGGCGTCGGCCAGCGCCTGCGCGAGATCGTCCTTCTTCGCGGCCAGCGCCTCGCCGAGCGCCTTGTCGAGCGTGTTCGCCTTGCCGGTCTCGAGCACCGTGACCTTGATCGTGACCGGCGCGTTGTCCGTCAGGGCCGGCACCTTCTGCCACGGCAACGGCCTGCCGTCGAAATACTTCGCATCGAACATCGTGTCCTTGCCCGGCTTGAGCGCCTCGAGCGAAATCACCGAGCTCGAGATCGGCGCCGTTTCGGACGGCTTCAGCACATCGACCGTTACGCCGAGGTCGCGCTTGTGGGCGCCGAACAGTCCACCCGATTTCAGGTGCTCGCCGTAGTAGAGGAATTGCGGCTCGAAGGCATACACGCCGGCGGGCTCCTTCGATTGCTGGTAGAGCCCCTCGAAGTACAAGGCCGGCGCGTCCTGCAACCCGAGCTTGCGCAGTGCGTCGGAAGCGTCGCTCCCCAGGCTGGTGAAATCGCCTGCCGGACTGTCGCCCGGATTGCCATAGCGGCCCACCGCGCCGTAGACGCAGGCATAGATGACCGACATCCGCGCTGTCTGCACCGGGTTGCCTTTCGCGTCGACCAGCGCGCGGCTGTTGCTGTCGGTGGCGGGGATCGCATCGAGCATGCGCGGCGCGCGCGCATAGGCGGTCTTGGTGATGGACGTATCGTCCTTGAGGTAGTCCGCCGCCTTCTCGAGCGCCGCCCCCGCCAGCTTCTGCACCACCACGCCGGCCAGGGCCAGCGCCACCGGCGCCAGCGCGATCTCGGTGCGCTGCGCGCCCGTCTTCGGGCACTTGATCGCCACGCCGACCCGCAACTCATCCGCCTGCGCGACGCCAAAACACAGCGCACAGACTCCCGCCACCATTGTCCCTGCCTTGTTGGGCCTCATCGTATCCCCCGTTCGTGCTTGTTGAACCACGCTCACTCGGCCAGCCGTTTCGCCGGAATGGCCACGTTGTATGCCGCACTTTTCAGTCCCTTCACCGTGCAGGCTTTCGTGCCGCCTCCCACATGCATGGCCACCAGCACCAGCTTGTCGTCGCGCACGACAAACACCGGCGCGCCGCTGGTGCCCTGCACCGCCTGGCAGCTATGGACGATGCAACCGTCCGCGGTGACTTCGCCGACCACGCACCCGGATTTGCTCTCGCGCATCCACGACAACTCGCTGGAGGGGCCGGTACTGATCAGTTGCAGGTCGCTGAAGAGCCCGAAAAGGGTGAGGTCGGCACCCTTGGCCAGGCCGGCCGTATCGACCGGAATCTGCGGCGGCGCCGGAGGCGAGCCGGCCACCAGCAACTCGATGTAGTCGTCCTGCATCGGGAATCCACCCGAACTGCCGGCCGCCTTCGAATTGCGGGTTTCACTGCATACCTCGTAACGAGCGTCCGGTTCGCCGGGATAGGAAAACCACACCGAGCCGGGGCGCACCATGGCATAGCGCCGGTTGTCCGCCGCGTCGTAGATGCAATGGCGAGCCGTCCAGATTCGATTGGCGCTGCGCCGGAAGGCCGTGCAGGCCGGCTTGCCGTCGATCGTCAGCACGCCGACCAGCTCCTTGAGCTGCTCGGGCCTGGCGGTGGACTCGAGACAGCTCGCGTCGTAGGCGGAGAGATTCCGCAACGCGGGGGCGAAAGCCGCCGGCGCCGGCCCATGTCCGGGCGTATTGGCCCACTCGGCCAGCGTGGTGGCGCTGCCCAAGGGCACCTCGGCGGCACTCAGGAGCGCCTGCTCGCTGTCATTCAGTGCCCGCGTGGCGTCGTTGCAGGCCTTCGCCTTCGGCAGGTACGCCTGCTCCCTCGGTGACAGCTTGATAGGCCCGGCATTGGCAATGGCTTCGTCCGAGGGAATCCGATAAGAAGTCTCGTCGCGGCGCCGATTCAGGGCCTGCGCCAGCAAGCGACCCAGGATCGGCTTGTCGCCCGCATCTGGATTCGCCCACGCCGGCCGGCTCGCCTCGAAGCGACGCAATAACTCGATTTCCGGTGAATTACGCCATCGCGGCATCGATTCCGGAATCATTCCGGACGGATTCAACGACGCGCCGCCGCCACGCTCCGACAATAGCGACGACGATAATGACGACGACCAGCGCATCGAGAGATCCGGATTCACCATGAGGCCGCCGCCGGACACATGTGGATTGCCGGAAAAGGCATGTCCGGATAATTGCGCGAGGGCCGGATTTTCGGGTGCACCGCTTTTTCCGAGTGCCCAGGCGCCCTGCGCACAGGCGTGATGCTGGATGGATTCCGCGGGCGCCGGTGCCGGCGCAGCCATGATGATGGCCCCGATCAGCCCAGCCACGCCCCGTGCCGTAGAACGGCTGCGCCACGATCCGCCGGGAATCGGCGACTTCAGGCACCGCGCGGACGATGCCGCAGCGGCCACTCCCCCGGTCTCGCTCGAAACGAACATGATTGCCTCACTGGCAATTGGAATCGTTTTAATAGGATGGTTATTATTTTCCGGAACTCAGCCAATGCAATTCACATCACGCAACAGCCGAATTCCAGATTTTCCACAATCTATCAAATCGATTCACCGATCACCAGTGAAAATCGTTAATTATTTTTTTCACACGACTCGTCTTAATTCATCAGATTTTAGGCAAGCGCATGCGCAATCGTTAAAATCCGAAATCGATATAAAGTACGCACTTATAAAACCCGACGACATGATCGTTCGCACTCGACACGGCAACCATCACGCACTACCGCTCATGTCCGCCCCGCGCCCCTGAGCTTGAACACGCTGACCGCGTCGGCCAGCAACGCGGCCTCGTCGCTCAGCGCCACCGCCTCGCGCTGCGCCTGATCCACCACCTGCGCGTTCTGCTGGGTCGCCTCGCCGATCTGCGTGACGGCGATGTTGACCTGCTCGATCGCCTGCGACTGCTCGCGCGAGGCCTGGCTGATCTCGCCCATCAGGTCGCGCACCTGGCCCACCCGTTCGACGATGCCCTGCATGGTGGCGCTGGCCTCGCCGGCGATCCGCGCGCCGCTGTCGACGGTGGCCGTCGATTCGGCCACCAGGGTCTCGATCTCCCTGACCGATGCCGCGCTGCGCTGCGCGAGCGCGCGCACCTCGGCGGCCACCACCGCGAAACCCTTGCCCTGCTCGCCGGCGCGGGCCGCCTCGACGGCCGCGTTCAGCGCCAGGATATTGGTCTGGAAGGCGATGCTCTCGATCACACTGGTGATGTCGGCGATGCGGCGCGCCGAGCGGCCGATCTCGTCCATGGTCGAGACCACCCGGCCGACCGCCTGGCCGCCGTCGAGCGCGGCCTCGGCGGCGCCGGCCACCAGTTGATTGGCCTGCGCGGCGTGATCGGCGTTCTGCTGCACGTTCGAGGTCAGCTCCTCCATGCTGGCGGCGGTGCGCTCCAGGTTGCCGGCCTGCGCGGCGATGCGCGTGGCGATGTCGCCGCTGCCGCCGGCGATCTCGCTGGTGCGCGCCGACATGCCGGCCGCGCCCTCGCGAACCTGGGCGACGATGCGCGCCAGGCCGTCGCCGATGCCGTCGATGGCGCG
>NZ_VWWC01000059.1:0-37354 GCF_011753175.1 Burkholderia sp. Cy-637
AGCCTGACCGCCCACGAGGCGGCCGCCGGCCGCCGCACCTGGCGGCCCGGCGCGAACGCGCCGGCCGGCGGCGACGCGGCCGACTCGACCTACGAGCGCTCCAAGCTGAACCCGGTCCTGACCTTCGACAATTTCGTGACGGGTAAGGCCAACCAGCTGGCGCGTGCCGCGGCCATCCAGGTGGCCGACAACCCGGGCGTGTCCTACAACCCGCTGTTCCTGTACGGCGGCGTGGGCCTGGGCAAGACCCACCTGATCCACGCGATCGGCAACCAGCTGCTGCTCGACAAGGCCGGCGCGCGGATCCGCTACATCCACGCCGAGCAATACGTGTCGGACGTGGTGAAGGCCTACCAGCGCAAGGCCTTCGACGATTTCAAGCGTTACTACCACTCGCTGGACCTGCTGCTGATCGACGACATCCAGTTCTTCTCGGGCAAGTCGCGCACGCAGGAAGAGTTCTTCTACGCGTTCGAGGCGCTGGTCGCCAACAAGGCGCAGGTGATCATCACTAGCGATACCTACCCGAAGGAAATCTCGGGCATCGACGACCGCCTGATCTCGCGCTTCGACTCCGGCCTGACGGTGGCGATCGAGCCGCCCGAGCTGGAAATGCGCGTGGCGATCCTGATGCGCAAGGCGCAATCGGAAGGCGTGAACCTGTCCGAGGACGTGGCCTTCTTCGTGGCCAAGCACCTGCGCTCGAACGTGCGCGAGCTGGAAGGCGCGCTGCGCAAGATCCTCGCGTATTCGAAGTTCCATGGCCGCGAGATCACCATCGAGCTGACCAAGGAAGCGCTGAAGGACCTGCTGACGGTGCAGAACCGGCAGATCTCGGTCGAGAACATCCAGAAGACCGTCGCCGACTTCTACAACATCAAGGTCGCCGACATGTACTCGAAGAAGCGGCCCGCCAATATCGCGCGGCCGCGCCAGATCGCCATGTACCTGGCCAAGGAATTGACGCAGAAGAGCCTGCCCGAGATCGGCGAGCTGTTCGGCGGGCGCGACCACACCACCGTGCTGCACGCGGTGCGCAAGATCGCCGACGAACGCAGCAAGGATGCCCAGCTGAACCACGAGTTGCACGTGCTGGAACAGACGCTGAAGGGTTGAATATGGCGCGCATCGCGAATCCCGGCGGGACTCGCACGCGCGCGCGATGAATACGCCGATCCGGGTGAATTTAAAAGGGGCGGTTCTGTTTTGAGGCACAATACAGGTTTGTGATCGCCCGGGCGGCGGGTAGACAGCGGCCCGCCGGGCGGGCTTGCGTGGCTTGCAGGCCGTTAATTCAACGAAGGAACTCTATGCAACTGGTCAAGACCGAACGAGACACCCTCCTCAGGCCGCTGCAAACCGTAAGCGGTATCGTCGAACGCCGCCATACGCTGCCGATCCTCGCGAACCTGCTGATCACGAAGACGGGTTCCGACGTATCGTTCCTGTCGACCGACCTCGAGCTGCAGATCACCACGCGCGCCGATTTCGGCGTGGGCGGCGAACAGGTCGCGACCACGGTGGCTGCCCGCAAGCTGCTGGACATCCTGCGCGCGATGCCTGACGGGCAAGTGACGCTGTCGCTGGCCGACAAGCGCCTGACCGTGCAATCGGGCAAGAGCCGCTTCGCCCTGCAGACGCTGGCCGCCGACGAGTTCCCGACGGTCGCGCAATCGAAGGATTTCGGCGCGAGCCTGGCGGTGCCGCAGAAGGCCTTCCGCCAGTTGCTCGGCATGGTGTACTTCGCGATGGCGCAGCAGGACATCCGCTACTACCTGAACGGCATGCTGCTGGTGGTGGACGGCGACCAGCTGATGGCCGTGGCCACCGACGGCCACCGCCTGGCCTACTCCTCGATGAAGATCGAGGGCGGCGCCTTCCCGCGCCAGGAAGTGATCGTGCCGCGCAAGACGATTCTCGAGCTGCAACGCCTGCTCGAGGACATCGACGACACCGTCAAGATCGACATCGCACAGACGCAGGCCAAGTTCACCTTCGGCCAGGTCGAGCTGGTGTCGAAGCTGGTGGAGGGCAAGTTCCCCGACTTCCAGCGCGTGATCCCGAAGGCGCACAAGAACACCTTCACGATCGGCCGCGAGGAACTGCAGCGTTCGCTGCAGCGCGCCGCGATCCTGACCTCCGACAAGTTCAAGGGCGTGCGCTGCATCATCGCGCCGGGCCAGTTGAAGATCATGTCGACCAATGCCGACCAGGAAGAGGCGCAGGAAGAACTCGAGATCGCCTACCAGGGCGACACGGTGGACATCGGCTTCAACGTCACCTACCTGCTCGACGTGCTCGCGAACCTCAAGGTGGACAACATCGAGGTGAGCCTGGGCGACGCCAGCTCGAGCGCGCTGATCACCGTTCCCGAGAACGACGAATTCAAGTACGTGGTGATGCCGATGCGCATCTGAGGCATTCGACACACCGGACACACCAAGGGGCGCCACGCCCCTTTGGCGTTTTTATGGCACAGACGGGCTCGCACCCGGCCAGCCGATTCGCGACTGTTTTCCCTCCCATTTCGTACCCCGAAGCGGCGAGCCAGCACCGTGAAACGACCATTCGACGAGCCCCGTTTGCCCGCAGGCAGGACCCGGCCGCAGCACTTCAGGCGGCCAGCAGAACCGGAAGACATCCATGACTGAACAGCACAACTCGCAACCCGACAACAGCAGCTATGGCGCCTCGTCGATCCAGATCCTCGAAGGTCTGGAAGCGGTCCGCAAGCGTCCCGGGATGTACATCGGCGACACATCGGATGGAACTGGTCTGCACCACCTCGTATTCGAAGTGCTGGACAACTCGATCGACGAGGCCCTGGCGGGTTACTGCAACGACATCCACGTCACGATCCACGCCGACAACTCCATCTCCATCACCGACAACGGCCGGGGCATCCCGACCGACGTGAAGATGGACGACAAGCACGAGCCCAAGCGCAGCGCCGCCGAAATCGTGATGACCGAGCTGCACGCCGGCGGCAAGTTCGACCAGAACAGCTACAAGGTGTCGGGCGGCCTGCACGGCGTGGGCGTGTCCTGCGTGAACGCGCTGTCGAGCTGGCTGCGCCTGGTGGTGAAGCGCAACGGCAAGAAGCACTTCATGGAGTTCCATCGCGGCGTGGCGCAGGACCGCGTGCTGGAAACGCGCGACGGCGTGGAAGTCTCGCCGATGGCGATCACCGGCGACACCGAGAACCGCGGCACCGAAGTGCACTTCATGGCCGATCCGACCATCTTCGGCACGGTCGAGTATCACTACGACATCCTGGCCAAGCGGATTCGCGAACTGTCGTTCCTGAATAACGGCGTGCGGATCCGCCTGACCGACCAGCGCTCGGGCAAGGAAGACGATTTCGCCTTCGTGGGCGGCGTGAAGGGCTTCGTCGAGTACATCAACAAGACCAAGACCGTGCTGCACCCGACGATCTTCCACATCATCGGCGAGAAGGATGGCGTGGGCGTGGAAGTGGCCATGCAGTGGAACGACAGCTACAACGAGAACGTGCTGTGTTTCACCAACAATATTCCGCAGCGGGACGGCGGCACCCACCTTACCGGCTTGCGCGCGGCGATGACGCGCGTGATCAACAAGTACATTGTCGACAACGAGATCGCCAAGAAGGCCAAGGTGGAAACCTCGGGCGACGATATGCGCGAAGGGCTTTCCTGCGTGTTGTCGGTGAAGGTGCCGGAACCGAAGTTCAGCTCGCAGACCAAGGACAAGCTGGTGTCGTCGGAAGTGCGCGCGCCGGTCGAGGAAGTGGTGGCGAAGGCGCTGGAGGAGTTCCTGCTCGAGACGCCGAACGACGCGAAGATCATCTGCAGCAAGATCGTCGAGGCGGCCCGGGCGCGCGATGCGGCCCGCAAGGCGCGCGAGATGACGCGACGCAAGGGCGTGCTGGATGGCGTCGGCCTGCCGGGCAAGCTGGCGGACTGCCAGGAGAAGGATCCGGCCAAGTGCGAGATCTACATCGTCGAGGGTGACTCGGCAGGCGGGTCGGCCAAGCAGGGCCGGGATCGGAAGTTCCAGGCGATCCTGCCGCTGCGCGGCAAGGTGCTGAACGTCGAGAAGGCGCGATATGACAAGCTGCTGTCGTCGGAGCAGATCGTCACGCTGGTGACGGCGCTGGGTTGCGGGATCGGCAAGGAGGATTACAACCTCGAGAAGCTGCGCTATCACCGCATCATCATCATGACCGACGCGGACGTGGATGGCGCGCATATCCGGA
This sequence comes from Burkholderia sp. Cy-637, assembly GCF_011753175.1. Lineage (NCBI taxonomy): Bacteria > Pseudomonadati > Pseudomonadota > Betaproteobacteria > Burkholderiales > Burkholderiaceae > Burkholderia > Burkholderia sp. Cy-637. The sequence goes on from NZ_VWWC01000059.1 coordinate 4,238, forward strand.
CGCTGCTGCTCACGTTCCTCTATCGCCAGATGCCGGACATGATCGAGCGCGGGTATGTGTATATCGCGCAGCCGCCGCTGTTCAAGATCAAGGCCGGGAAGGACGAGCGGTATCTGAAGGACGAGAGCGAGCTGAACGCGCATATGCTGCGGCTGGCGCTGCAGGGCTCGGAGCTGCAGCCGGGTAGCGGCGCGGATGCGATCTCGGGTGAGGCGCTCGGGGCGCTGGCACGGTCGTATTTGCTGTCGCGGGCGGTGGTGGGGCGCTTGGGGCGCCTGTATGACCCGGCGGCGCTCGAGGCCGTGATGGATGGCGTGGCGATTGATCTGGCCGGCGAGGACGCGGCGCTGAAGTCGGCAAGCGCGCTGCAGGCGGCGATGCTGGAAAGCGACGCGATGAAGAATGAAGTGCGCGTGATCCCGACTTATGACGAGATTCGCGAGCATTGGTCGCTGCGGATCGAGCGGCCGCATCACGGGAATGTACGGGTTTCGGTGATCGATGAGGAGTTTTTGCTCACCGCCGATTACAAGCAGCTGGTTAGCACCGCTGACACGTTCAAGGATTTGATCGGGGAAGGGGCGCTTATCAAGCGTGGCGAGCGCTCGCAGGCGGTGAAGGACTTCAAGGGGGCGATGCAGTGGCTGATGGCCGATGCGGAGCGCAATGTCTCGAAGCAGCGGTATAAGGGGCTGGGGGAAATGAACCCCGAGCAGCTTTGGGAGACGACCATGGATCCGAATGTGCGGCGCTTGTTGCGTGTGCAGATCGAGGACGCGATTGCCGCGGATGGGATCTTTACGACGCTGATGGGGGATGAGGTGGAGCCGCGTCGGGCTTTCATTGAGTCGAATGCGTTGAGGGCGGGGAATATTGATGTTTGAGGGGTGATCCTAGTGCAGGGTGCTAGATCATGCGCGGCTAGTGCGATGGTCTAAGATCGCTGAATTGGGTTGTGGAAGCCAGCTATCCTGGCCGCGAATACTCTGACATTGCGTTCGCAATGCGAAGGTCGGGAGTTTGATCCTCCTCCTCTCCACCAACTTATTCTGTAAAAACAACGCACTACGTCCGGCGATGTAGTGCGTTGTTTTGCTTTCGAATGCGAAGTTCTGCACACCAAGTGTGGGGAATTTGTGGCATGAGCGATACAAGGCCGTTGCAGCATGCCTTGTCGTGCAACGGTATGCGATATCATCGGCAGCAATGCACTGAGGACCGACCTTCTAGAAGGGCGTCGACAAAGAGCTTCGTGGACAAAAGCTAAGGGAATTGGGGGCTTTGGCAAGTCCTTCCGATCCGCATACCCGGAGCCATGCAGGTCTTGTTCAGTAACCGTTGTGAGATAAGCGACATCTCGTGGTGGTAAGAAAGGATGCTGAGAAGCAATCGCCCAAGCGCGTTGCCACCGGTCAGGATGAGGCCGGCCTAAAAGGCGCAACGTAATTGGGAGAGCAGGCGAACGAGGGGGAAACCCCGCCTATTCGTGTTCATGCTAGTCGGTCCAACAAGCCCTACAGTCCTTTTCAGGCACTCTCCGGCGGATCGATGGGATACGGGTACGGCGTCGCGTACTCATCCGAGCCCGTTTGGTCATTGACCGCCGGGATCGGAAAGGTGCGCCCATGAAAACCCTGATCTCTGTAGAAGAGCTGTCAGCCTATATCCGTAAGACCGTATCAAGCATCCGTAGCGACGCGACACGGAATCCTCAATCTCTACCCCCCATCTGCCGTCTTCCCGGTACCAAGCGCTTGCTTTGGCGGGTTGAAGACGTCGAGCGCTGGCTCGAAGAGCACGTCGAATCTCACTTCATCGTTGAAGATGTTCGCCCTCCGCAAGCTCGGAAGCGCGGTCGGCCAACAAAAGCCGAACAAGTTGCGCAAGCAACCAAATCATTCTCTGGTGGCGTTCGACACCAGCGATCGACTACCTCGACGGCAAAGGCATCCGATGAAGCCTGACGCGTCCGTCACTACTCTTGATTCTGGTGGTGGTGGTGAGTCGATGCTGGTCCGCCGCCTCAAGGAAATTGCTGCGCGCCATTCGCGGGGGGAAATGGATGAGCGCCGCCCGGCCATGGAGTCAGCTTGGCCGACAACGCGACAACTTCCTTTGTGGCCCGAGTCCAGTCGAGGAACACCCAATCTGTGGCTGAGGGGAGCATTGTTTGCGGCAATTCATGGCAAGGATCGGCGCGCATTTCAGCGAGTGTTGCTGGCGACCATCAGCGGGGTTGAGATCCGCTTTTCCGGTTGGCAGCTTGTGCAGTCAGATCTTGATGTCTGGGAGGCGGTAGTCCATCTTGCTCGTGTGCAAGGGTTGGGACATTCCGTCGAATTCTCTGCGTACCAGATACTCAAGACCCTCTCGCGACCAACTGGACAAAGCGAGCGAGAGTGGCTACGCGACTCATTCACAAGACTTGCCGGCGCAGTGGTCGAACTGAAGGCGGGTGATGTTGTCTTCTTTGGTGCCCTGCTCAAGGGCACAAGGAACGAGGTATCGGGGCGATATGTCGTTCAGCTCGATCTAGCCTTGGCGTCGATCTATGAGTCCGGCTGGACGCGTTTTCACTGGGATGAACGACAAAAATTGCGTCGCAAGCCATTAGCGCTCTGGCTGCACGGTTGGTACAGCACCCATGCGCAGCCATACTCGATGCAAATGGAGACGATTCGTCGACTCAGCGGAAGCAGCAACACGCATAGCGGAAGCTTTCGCCGGCAACTGGGGAAAGCGCTCGATGAGCTTGTTACAGTTGGAAGCATCTTTGCCTGGTCCTATGAAGGCTGTCTTGTGAAAGTTCAGCGGCGTCCGTCGGCAAGCCAGGCGAGATATCTTGCCAAAAAGGCGGGTGGAACAATGGCGCGGCGCAGGATAGAAGAAAACCGCTAGGGGGATACAGTGCACGAATTGACGGGATACGGTGCACTCCGTGCTTGGCGTGAACCAGCCGAAACCCGCAGCGGGAGAGGCTCGGGCGTGTCGTGCCGTAACAGCTAATCTAATTTAATAATATTTAACTGATGGGTGTGATCCGAGTCGATGCTTTTAAGACCCTGCTCTGGGCTATCGCTACCGCGTCTTGCACAAATGCTAGGTCAGCGCTGCGACTCGAATTTTCTCGAGAAATTGATCTCGGCGGCAAGTGAATCTTGAAAAAATATTGTTGATTTTCTTGGGTAAATTGAATTTTACGCCCAATAAATTAGGAAAATCTTTGTAAATTCGGTTTTTTGTTCTTGTTGAATCTTGCGGTCTCTTGATTTTTTTGTGATGATTTTTCGGGCAAGACAGGTGAAGTTAGCTAACCGGCAAGCCGGTCATCTAACTTCACTCCCCCTTATTCGCGCTACGCACTCAACGGGAGTCTTGCTCTGCGAGGCCAAGTCGGCTACCGCCCACGAACCCAGCGGCTCACGCCGCGATTTGATTGGACGCCAATGGAAAAGAAGCAAGGCGTGACCCGTAAGAACGGGCGGCATCTGCGAGTGCCGGTGTTGGCGGAGGAAGAGGCCGCTATCAAAGAGAAGGCAGAGCAGGCCGGCCTGTCGGTCGCTGCCTATCTGCGCAATGTCGGCATGGGGTACACGATCCAGGGTGTTATCGACGCCCGGCTCGTGAGGGAACTAGCAAAGATCAATAGCGATCAAGGGCGGCTCGGTGGACTCTTGAAGCTGTGGCTAACGAACAGTGAAAAGCTAGGGGGGCAGGATCCCGATCAGATGCGTCGAATCATAGGAGGCGTTCTCGATCGAATCATTGCTTTGCAGAGCGAGTTGCTAAACCTCGCGAGACAAGGAAAAATTTAGCGGCTAAATTTCGAGCGGAGGAGCGGCTACGAGTCGACGTGCAGAGAGCGCGCGTGCTAACGAGGGCCCTCTGTCTATTTTATGATCCGGATCCGTTTTTTTTGCAGCTCTTCACGAATGCAACCATAGCATTGCTCAGTATGTTTGCCTCTTCCGGATCAGGAAAGTTGTCACCACAAGAGTCACAATAGAGCCCTGATACAGATGGAAAGACGATCGTTTCGCCTTGATAGGTGAATGGAATGTCTCGCGTGTCATGCACCAGACCGGTAGCTCCGCACTGTGGGCAATTCATAGTTGCTCCTATGTGTTGTGATTCATCGATGTCTCACTGTTACGTTCCGAGAATGAAAACCAGACTGTCAGTCGTCATTCCAGCATCTGCCATCGCGATTGCGATCTTCGCGCGGGCCGTTAATTCAAGCGGCTTCATGTTATCGACATAGAGACCGTGAGCGACCCTGTCCATGCCGGCACCAGCCAATCGAGCAGTGGTTCGCAGCGTCGGCGGAAGCACCGCTGAGCGACCTGCGGGGAGACCCGTGCAGCCGCACATGAACTGTGCGGCTGCCGCGTTCTGTAATGCGAAGCTATTTCGTCAGCCCATGTGCGGAGGAGGGAAGTTGTCCGCATCCACGCTTTTGCCTTCTTTCTGGATCTCATCGCGAATCCAGTCATACACGTCCCGGCCGCCGGTCGCGGGCTGATGCAATCGCGGATCTGGGTCGAAGGCCGTCTTGATTAATGGGTAACCCTGCAAGCGGGTCCGCGCAGCTTGCTCGAGCTTAGCCAGATCCTCCTGGGTCCGCGGAAGGTCCACCTTGTTCAGGCAGATCAGAATCGGCTTCCCGAACGATTTGATCTTCTCAAGAATTTTTGTGTCGGTTCCCGAGATCCCGCGATTGATGTCGACGACCATCACAAAAACATCCGTGTGGTGCAGATAGTCATCCGTGTATTTGTCAACTGACTTGCGGTAGTCATTGAACCCCGGGTAGTTGACGATAGCGGCGTTACCGCGTTTGTTCAAGGGGTAGCTAATGGCCGTTTCGGTCGAGCCGGCGATGGGGTCAATCTCGCTGTCAAGCCCGAAAACAGCCTTCATCAACGAGTCTTTGCCTGCAGAACCATCCCCAACGACTCCAATGGCAATCCTGTTCAGAAGGATCGTCCGAAGCAGGGCGACATGAATGACGGCGGGGACGGTTTTCCGAAATGCGGGGCCTGCCAGATCGACGATCAGCCAGAGTCCCGTGGCGATCCAGCCGATCGGGCCTAGGAGCGCGCCGACGGTGCGAGTGATGGCTGCATTGGTGGCGAAGCTCAGGCCGGCTCCGAGCAGGGCCCTCGACACCATGTTCGCGACGATGACCGTGATCTGATAGATGTAGAACCCGCCAAACTCCCGAATCAGATTTTGGATGACGGCCGCCCCAATTGCTCCAAGGGGGATGTCTCGTTCATTCATGCCCATGGAGCGAAAGACGGCCCGCTTTTCTTCGTCGGTCATCCGTTCAAGGGCATCCTCAAACATCTTGAGCAAGATCTGCTCTTCGTTTTTCTCGACGCTGTTGTTTTTCTCGACCTTGGCCTTGAGTTTTTCGCCGACGTCCAGAACGGTCTCTTCGTATGCAACGCCTTCGCCTCCCCGGAACATGGTGGCGATATCGTTGCTCCCCATCTTCCGCAGGTAACTGGCGATTTCGGTTGCGGCAGTCCGCTCTCCGCCTGCGCCGAAATTGAGCACGGTTTCGTCCATGCCGAGATATTTGATCAACGGACGAACGTCATCCTTATTCGCGAGGCTGCGGTGGATGACGTCAACGAGTTCGAGTTTTTTCTTCATCGGTGTTCTCCTGGGAGATTCGTGGTGCCGAAGCCAAGCTCCGGCCCATTTCCATTTACGCGATCTGGACGACGACGTGGTCAGAGTCGTCCGGACGATCCATGACAAGCCTCGTGTGGGCGGCGCAGTATCCGGCGAAGCCCCCCACGACTGCGCCGATCAAGGCACCGGGAAGCTGGCCAACATAAAAGCCCACCATTGCGCCGACGATGACCCCATGCGCGGTGAATTCAATGATCCGTTCGCCGGACGGGGAAACGATCTTGATGGCGATGCCGCGTTCCTTTGCGATGCTGTGAAGGCGCGTCAGAACTTCGTCGAGCAACTCCTTGGACACCTTGAATTTGCCCTTTGCCATCACGCGGATGGCACCAAGTAGTTTTGCGATGTCGCGTACATCTTCGATGTTGAACTGCATGATCTTCTCTCCTTTGGATCTCCACACATCCATTTGCGTGGGTGACTTCCTATAGCGGGAGCCGTGCCAGGCCGGCGCCGGAATTCATGAATTTCGCAATGCGTTGAAAACAAATGAATTTTTATTTTGACGTCTGAGTGAGGTCGAAGTGTAGATGGAAAATGTGTCATGATATGAAATCACAAAATATAATTTATTTCACATGGATATCTTGTACGTCCTGCTGGACGGGAAAGCGGCGAAACCGGTGGACGGAATGACCCCCGTGATGTTCGTCGCCTACGGCTCGGCCGAGGTTGATGGTCCCGAGTCCGTGCCGTGGCCGGCCGAAAGCACCCACTCAGCCTCCCCGATTTCCTATCTGGTCAACCGGGCTCGGTGGAATGCGTGGAGCGTCGCGGCGAAGCACGTCCTGCGACGGCATGGCGCAGAGTCCTCGTGGGAGCAGTGGCTGGATGCGGGCCCGCAATGGTTCGCGCAGCTCGACCCCGGGCAATTCGATCGGCCCAACGCTGCCACTCACGGAGATCAAGGTGATGCTCTAATTGCCCGGGAGTTGAAGCACGTAGCCCGACAAATTGTCGAGCGAAAAACGGCGTTCGTATTTCCCGCAAAGTGGCCTGACAACCTAGCTAAGGCTGCAACTGAGCTAGTCAGGTTGATGATCAGGGAGCTGTGTGCGTATCTTCGCGAGGCGCCCGTTGAGCCGGAATTGCCGTGGACATTCTTGTCGATGAATACCGACTCCGGTGGCCGGGACCCACTTGGTGAATTCATCCGTGCGCTGCACAGCGAGATGCTGACAGACACGAGCGGAGTGGATGTGGTCGCATGGAGCCAGAAGGGCGGTGCGATCCTTTTGTCAGGACCCACGGGCTCCGGGAAATCTTACGCCGCCCGGCTGCTGGCAGCTGACACGAAATACAGGTCCCGTCTGGTGGAGGTCAACCTGGCCGCCGTTGTCGACGAGCAACTGGAGAGCCGGATGCGGGGATACAAGGCGGGAACATTCACGGGTGGTCTTAAGGAGGGACGTGCAGGCTGGTTTGAAGAAGCGGATGGGGGAGTTCTGTTCCTCGACGAGTTTCAGTCTGTCTCCCTAGCTTCCCAGGTACAGTTGCTCGACTTGCTGAACGCAGTTTCCAATGACATTCAGATCGCACGCACCGGCGCAGACCATGAACGGAGCCGCTTTAACGTCAAGGTGATCCTGGCAATCAACGAGGACATCGATACCCTGTTGCGCGAGAAACGCCTGCGGAAAGATATTTACTACCGGATTCGCCTTGTCGAAGCGTTCCCCTCACTGAAAGAGCGCCTTAATCGTGACATGGGACACCGCTATCTGCGAGGCCTGCTGGCGAGCTACCGGTGGAAGAGCCTGCGCACCATTGAGCAACTGTGTCGCCTTGAAGGCGGATGGCGCGACATGGTGCCGACGTTCTTTCCGGTGTTCTCACTGGATGCTCTATTCGAACTGGCGAGTCAGGAATGGGAAGGGAATTTTCGGGAGCTGGAGCGGGTGGCGTTCGACCTGTTCTACGGGTGCGATTACCAGCAGCTGTCGACTCGCATCGACAGGGCGCGCGTGGAGAATGTCGTGAACTCCTCGCATGTCCCAGGAAACCCAGCAGGGAATGCCGCTGATGGCATGACCGAGGTGGAGCGGCGAAAGCTTAATGACATACAGCAGGCTCTACGTGAGTCAAGATTTGTAATCGCGACTGCGTTGAAGAACCAACCGTACTTTCGATCCCGTCCGCCCTTGAAGAGGTATCTCCGTGACCACGTCGAGAAGCTGGCCGCAGATATCCGTGGCGATTCCCGCATGACTCGATTTTTGGGGTTGCTAGAACATCGCACCTGACTATCTTCGAGTCCTGTAGATTCCCGTATGTGCACATATAGATGTCGCGAAAACGGTGGTTTTCTTGACACGTGAAAATTTCCACGTCAGGGCTATCGCAACCCTGATTATCCCGTTAACATTCCCGTCAATTTTTCAACGTCCCGGTTGTGTCAATGAATCAACGGATCGGCTACGCGCGGGTTTCCACGGAGGACCAGCATTTAGACCTACAGCGTGATGCGCTTCAGCAGGCTGGTTGTCGTGTCATCTATGAGGAGGCGGCGAGTGGCAAGAGCGCTGCGCGCCAGGAGCTGGAGCAATGCCGGAAGGCGCTGCGTAGCGGCGATACGCTGGTGGTGTGGCGGCTGGATCGGCTTGGACGTAGCTTGCCTGACCTTGTGCAGATCGTGGCCGAGCTGGAACGCTCGGGGATTGGTTTCGAGAGCTTAAACGAGAAAATCGAAACGAACAGCGCGACGGGCAAGTTGGTTTTCCACGTCTTCGCGGCCCTTGCGGAGTTTGAACGCAGCCTGATCCGTGAGCGTACCCACGCCGGACTTGCCGCCGCGCGTGCCAGAGGCCGCTCAGGTGGCCGTAAACCCAAGCTGGGGGAGAAGCAGGTGCGCGAGATCAAGGCGCTCCTGCGCGACCCGGACATTCAGGTTGCCGACGTGGCACGACGTTACGGTGTATCCCGCACCACGCTTTACAAGCATGTTGGTGTGATTGCCCCTCGTGGTCGAGGCGACTGACCGTGTATTCCGCCTACCACGCCAAGTATTACGCCCATGAGTTGACGCGGCGACACGCTGCCGATGGCGTAGATCGCCTCTCCCAATCACTGTTCGATGCCAGCGTCGATCTGAACCCGCATCAGATCGAGGCGGCGCTGTTCGCCCTTCGGAACCCATTGCAGGAAGGCGTACTGCTGGCTGACGAGGTGGGGCTGGGCAAGACCATCGAAGCCGCGCTGGTGGTTTGCCAGTACTGGGCTGAGCGCCGCCGTCGGCTCCTGGTCATCTGCCCGGCGAGCCTGCGCAAGCAATGGGCACAGGAGCTGCACGACAAGTTCGCCGTGCCCACAACCGTGGTGGATGCCGTTTCTCTGCGTAAGCAATCCGCTGGCGGTATGCTCGCCACCCTGCAAGGGCTGATTGGCGAGGCGGTCGTGATCATGTCCTACCAGTTCGCCGCCAAGCTCGAGGCCGAGCTGCGCGCCGTGCCGTGGGATGTGGTCGTCATCGACGAAGCGCATAAGCTGCGCAACGCCCACCGCGCCAGCAACCGCACCGGGCAGGCGCTCAAGCGCGCGCTGGATGGACGCAAGAAGCTTTTGCTCACGGCCACGCCACTCCAGAACTCGCTGATGGAGCTATACGGCCTCTCCACGCTGATCGACGAGCACATGTTTGGCGACGAAACCGCCTTCCGCAAACAGTTCATGAACAGCGGCACCGGCATGGACGAGCTGCGCGAGCGCATCGGCAGCTTTGCCAAGCGCACCTTGCGCCGCGATGTGCTGGAGTACATCAAGTACACCGAACGCAAGGCTCTCACCCAGCCCTTCAACCCGACCGACGACGAACAGGCGCTCTACGAACGCATCTCGGCCTTCCTGCAAAAGGAAGATTCCTATGCCCTGCCCAAGCAGCAGCGCCACCTCACCGCGCTGATCCTGCGCAAGTTGCTTGCCTCCAGTTCGCACGCAGTGGCGGCGACACTGGTGACCATCCGCGAACGGCTGCAAGCTCTGTTGGCGACGGGCGAGCCCCAGGATGACGCCAGCGAACTGATCGAGCAACTCATTGCCGAGGACGACCTGGAGCAGGACTATCTGGAAGAGGAAGCCAGCGAGGACGAGGACGCGACCCGCGATGCCGAGCCATCACCGGCGGACGACATCAAGCCGGGATCAGGCAAGAACGCCAACGCCATCCGCGCCGCCATCACTGTCGAGATCGCGGAGCTGACCGCCTTCATCGACGCCGCGCAGGCGCTGCAAACCGACACCAAAGCGCAGGCGCTACTCAAGGCGCTCACACTGGGCTTCGGCAAGATGGCCGAGTTGCGCGCGCCGCGCAAGGCCATCATCTTCACCGAATCCAAACGCACGCAGGAGTACCTGCACCGCTTCCTCTCAGCCAACGGTCACGCGGGCAAGCTGGTGTTGTTCAGCGGTACCAACAACCATGAAGACTCCACAGCCATCTACCAACGCTGGCTGGAGGAGTTCAAGGGCACGGACCGCGTCACTGGCTCGCCGCAGGTGGATCGCCGCACCGCAATCATCGACCACTTCCGCAAGGACGACGGCAGCGGCGCGGAAATCATGATCGCCACCGAAGCGGCCGCCGAAGGTGTCAATCTTCAGTTCTGCGCGCTCATCATCAACTACGACCTGCCGTGGAACCCGCAGCGCGTCGAGCAACGCATCGGCCGCTGCCACCGCTACGGCCAGCGTTTCGACGTGGTGGTCATCAACTTCCTCAACACCCGCAATCAGGCCGACCAGCGCGTACTGGAACTGCTCACCGAGAAGTTCAACCTGTTCTCCGGCGTGTTCGGCGCAAGCGACGAAGTGCTGGGCCGCATCGAAGGCGGCCTCGACTTCGAGAAGCGCATTCTCCAGATCTACGACACCTGCCGCCAGCCCGAGCAGATCGAGGCCGCCTTCAACAAGCTGCAGGCCGAACTGGAAGAAGCCATCTCCGACCGCATCAAGGAGACCCAGACCCAGTTGCTGGAGAACTTCGACGAGGACGTTCACGACCGACTCAAGCTGCGGCTGGACGAGGCCGAGGCCCGTCTCGACAAGCTGGGCCGCTGGTTCTGGGGCGTCACTCGTTACGCCCTGAGCGAACGCGCGCGCTTCGACGAGCAGTCTTATGCTTTCTCGCTGAGCAGTCCGCCGGATGGCGTTGCACCGGGTCGCTACCAGCTCATCCGGGGTGCGGCGCAGTCGGACATGCTGGCCCACGCTTACCGCCTCAGCCATCCGCTGGGCGAATGGAGTATCGACACCAGCCTTGCCGCGCCCACGCCCACCGCCACCGTAAAGCTGGACTACGCCAAGCACGGTGCGCGCATTTCCGTGGTCGAAAAGCTGCGCGGCAAATCCGGTTGGCTCACGCTCGCGCGGCTGGAAGTCAGCGCCTTCGAGACGACCGAAGCTTTGCTGTTCTCCGGTCTCTCCGACGACGGCGAACCGCTAGATCAGGAAACCTGTGAAAAGCTCATGAGCATCCCGTCGGAAGGCAAGCCTGCGGCGCTTCACGCCGCAGCGCCGGATGCCCTGACCGCCAACAGCCAGCGTGCGGTGGCCGCCACCATCGCGCAGGTGCTGGACGCCAACCAGCGCCTGTTTAACGAAGAACGCGACAAGCTGGAGCGTTGGGCCGACGACAAGCTGTTGGCTGCCGAGGAAGCCCTGAAGAACACCAAGGCGCGCATCGCTCAGTTGAAGCGCGATGCGCGCAAGGCCGCCACCTTGCAGGAGCAGGAGGGCATTCAGCGCGAGCAGTCGGAACTGGAGCGCAAGCAGCGCCGCCTGCGGCAGGAGATCTTCACCGTCGAGGACGAAATCATCGCCAAGCGCGACGAACTGATTGCCTCGCTCCAGCAGCGGCTGCAAGAAAAAACATCTAGCGAAACCTTGTTTAGCATCCGCTGGCAGATCGCCTGAAGCACATCAATCAGAAATCTGAACCATCGAGATCAGGGCAACTATGACCAACAAACACAACCCCAAATTTCAGGAGCTCGTCGGCAAGCTGCGCGAGATTTTCCAGATCGACCGCCCGGAACTCGACTTCGGCATCTACCGCATCCTCAACGCCCGCGCGGGCGAGATCAACGGCTATCTGGAGAACCGGCTGGCCGAAACGGTGCAGGCCGCGCTGTCCGCAGGCAGCGTCGAAAGCAGCAAGCAACTTCAGGCTGATCTGGAAAAAGCCATCCAGCAGGCGCAAGACGTGGGTATCAACCCCGATGACGCGCCCAAGGTCAAAGACCTGCGCGCGAAGCTGAAGGACGCCGCCGCAGGTGGCAGCGAACATGAGAACGCAGTGTTCTCGCACCTTCTGGCCTTCTTCTCCCGCTACTACAAGGACGGCGACTTCATCAGTCAGCGCCGCTACAAGGGCGACACCTACGCCATCCCCTACGCGGGCGAGGAGGTGATGCTGCACTGGGCCAACAAGGATCAGTACTACACCAAGAGCGGCGAGAACTTCGCCAACTACAGCTTCAAGCTCGAAGACGGTCGCACGGTGCACTTCCGCCTCGCCGCCGCCGACACCGCCAAAGACAACCGCAAGGACAACGACAAGGAACGTCGATTTGCCCTTGTAGCGGCCAAGACCGTTACCCGCGGGGATGAAAACGGCGACGAGGTCGAAGAAGAACTGGTGCCAGTGGAGGAAGCTTTGGGCAGTGACGGCAATAAGGAGCTGATCATCCGCTTCGAGTACGCCGCCCAGCCCAAAGGCACCAAGCAGGAGGCGCTGGTCACCAAGGCCGTAGAGGCCGTGCTGGCGGACGCAGCCGTCAAGGCCCGGTGGCTGGCCCTGGGCAACCGCGCGCCCACCGAGAAGAGCCCGCAGCGCACCCTGCTTGAAAAGCACCTGAGCGACTACACCACCAAGAACACGGCGGACTACTTCATCCACAAGGATCTGGGTGGTTTCCTCCGGCGCGAGCTGGACTTCTACATCAAGAACGAGGTCATGCATCTGGATGATGTGCAGAACGCGGGCGCGTTCGCGGACATCGAAAAGAACCTGCGCATGATCCAGTGCCTGCGCAGCATCGCGCAGGAACTGATCGCTTTCCTGGCGCAAATGGAGGACTTTCAGAGGAAGCTTTGGCTGAAGAAGAAGTTCGTGGTGTCCAGCCACTACTGCATCACGCTGGATCGGGTGCCGGAAGCGCTGTGGCCGGAAGTGGTAGCGAACGAACAGCAGTGGGCGCGTTGGAAACAGCTGGGCCTTTGGGATGGCGATGCGCCGGGAACGGTGGACGATTTGAAGGCTGCGCTGTATCGGATGGTGGATACAAGTCTGTTTCCCAAGGAATTCAAGTTCTCGCTGCTTTTGGAGCTGGCGGATTTAGATTCGGTGACAAATGGCGTGCTTCTGAATGCAGATAATTTTCAAGCAATGCGACTTGTGGAAGAGCGCTATAGAGATCAAATTGATTGCGTTTACATAGACCCGCCATACAACACCGGCGATGATGGATTCATCTACAAAGATCGCTACATGTCTTCGAGCTGGCTCAGCATGCTTGAGAGCCGTGTCTTACAGGGGAGAACTCTGTCAAAAGAATCTTCTTATTTCATTGCCAGCATTGACGACTGCGAAGTGAGTGCGATGTTCTTTGCGCTCGATAGCATATTTGGAAAGAAAAACAGATTGGCTAGCCTTGTTTGGGATAGGAATAGGAAGAACGACGCCAAATACTTCTCTGTTGGTCACGAGTATATGTTGGTTTACGCAGCAAACAAGGAGCTGCTTCAGCACAAAGAAACCAGGCTGCGCGAGCTAAAGTCCGGTGTGCTGGAAGCTGAAAAAGCATTTGCAAGAATTATTCGGAAAACGGGCAGTGACTTGGTCGCGGCCAAGGCTGCCTGGGATGCTTACGTTGCTTCAATAAAGGACCCCGAAACAAAGGCTGTCCTTTCGAAGTTTCAGAAATTCTCAGCTCGCGGACCATATAGGGATGACGGGAATATCAACTGGCCGGGAGGCGGGGGGCCGCGATATGAGGTGCTGCATCCCGAAACAGGAGAGCCTGTTAAGCTGCCCAAGAGCGGATGGAGATACGCGGACCCGAAGACTTTCTGGGAGAAGTACGAGAGCGGCTACATCGCGTTTGGCGCTGATGAAGCCAAGGTTCCTGGCGTTGTGTATTACTTGTTTGAATCAATGCATCAAGTCATGGGTAGTGTGTTTTGGAGCTACGCCCAAACTACGAACTCAGACTTTGAAGGGCTGATGGGTGCAAGGCTGTTTGACAATCCTAAAGAGCCAAAAGATATCGCTCGATTAATTAGCTATGTGGGCCACGATTCTGCCGTTGTTCTCGATTATTTTGCTGGTTCCGGAACAACCGGTCAGGCTGTCATTGATTTAAATAGGTTCGATCAGGGGCGTCGGAAATACATCCTCATTGAACAAGGTGCTTACTTTGATTCAGTGCTGAATCCGCGACTGAACAAGGTCGTGTTCTCCTCCATATGGAAAGACGGAAGGCCGTCGGCTGTCGAAACAGGTGTTTCTCACTGCTTCAGGGTCCTCAAGCTCGAAAGCTACGAAGACGCCCTGAACAATCTGCAGCTGAGCCGCACCGCCGCGCAGGGCGATCTGCTGAACACTCTACCGCAGCAGGCCAAGGACGACTACCTGCTCAACTACCTACTGGACGTGGAAAGCCGTGGCTCGCTGCTGTCGGTGGAAGACTTCAAGAAGCCCTTCGACTACACCCTCAACGTGGCGGTGGATTCGGCGGGCGCGTTCGCGCCGCGCAAGATCGATCTGGTCGAGACCTTCAATTTCCTGATCGGCCTGCGGGTAAAGCACATCGACGCCCAGCCGGAGCGCGGCTTTGTCACCGTCACCGGCACGCTGCCGAGTCATGGAGCGAGTCCGGGTGAAACCTGCCTCGTGCTCTGGCGCGACTGTGATGTGCTGGACTACGAAGGCGTCAGCAAGCTCTGCGACAAGCTGGCCATCAACCCGGCGGACAACGAGTTTGACGTGGTCTACATCAACGGTGACCACAACATTCCCACCGTGCTGACGCAGACGGCCGAGGAAGGCGGTGCCACCCGTGTGCTCAAGTTGCGCCAGATCGAGCCGGAGTTTCTGGAGCGCATGTTCTCCGTGGAGGACATCTGATGGCACGGCCACGCAAGACCCCGGTCGCCGGTTCCAGTCGCGGCGGCAAGAAGCGCAGCTTCCATCAAGAATTGGTGCTCAACCGCTGGGTACTGGGCTTCTTTCAGGGTGGCACGCTGGCGGCAATCAAGATGCGCTTGGGCGATGACCGCTTCGAGGGCATCGACGAGGACGGCCAGACCAAGTTCTTCCACGAACTGACCCGAGGCTTGTTCAACCCCAACAAGGTGCCGGAGGCCGACCTGCGGCGCTACGACCTGAACGTCGTCGCGCACTGGCAGGCCATCACCGCCCAGCGCAACAAGCTGGAAGGCCACGAACTGCTGATGAAGTACTTCCAGTACCTCTCGCTGCTGTTTACCGAGCTGTATCTGGACTGGTATTTCAACCATCGCCAAGATCTGCTCTACGGCCTGAACGAGGAAATGGCGCGCTACCGAGCCGAGATCGGCGCGGAACCGTTCTGTGACTTCGAGGCGGACGACCTGAACAAAATCGCATTCTGGAGCGCCACTGGTAGCGGCAAGACGCTGCTGCTGCACGTCAACATTCGCCAGTACCTGCACTACTTTCAGGCAGGCCGGGGCAACCATTACCCGAGCAAGATCATCCTGCTTACGCCTAACGAAGGGCTGTCGCGCCAGCACTTGGAGGAGTTGCACCTGTCCGGCTTCGGCTTCTCGCAGTTCTTCAACAAGACACAGACCCCGGCGCGCGGCACCATCGAGATCATCGACATCAACAAGCTGGGTGACGAGATGGGCGACAAGACGGTCGCCGTGGATGCCTTCGAGGGCAACAACCTCGTACTGGTGGACGAAGGCCACCGTGGCACGGGCACGGCGGCAGGCGCGTGGATGGCGCGGCGGGATGCTCTGGTGCGCGGTGGTTTTGCCTTCGAGTACTCGGCCACCTTCGGGCAGGCGGTAGCAAAGGGCATGACCGTGGCGGCGGCGGAAGAAGACATTCAGAAAAAGCGCGCCAAGATGCTGTTCGAGACCACCAGCCTGAAGAAACTCGACGATGAGCAGATGGCGCAACTTGCGCTGACCGCCGAGGACAGGCGACGTGCGCGCATCACTGCTACGCGCGAGATTTACGCCAAGTGCATCCTGTTCGATTACTCGTACAAGTTCTTCTACGACGACGGCTACGGCAAGGAGTCGTTGATCCTCAACATGAATGGCGAGGCCTACGAGCAGGCAGATAACGCGCGCAAGTATTTCACCGCCTGCCTGCTGGCCTACTACCAGCAGCTCTGGCTGTGGAGTACGCACCGCTTGGCGGTTGCCGACTTCAACATCGAAAAGCCGCTGTGGGTGTTCGTAGGTAATACGGTGTCAGGCGAGGAGTCGGACATTCTGGAAGTGGTGAACTTCCTCGCCGATTTCCTGAACAGCGAAACGCAGATCAAGAGCTGGCTGACCGACCTGATTGCGGACAAGGCGCAGATTTTGGACGCTAAGGGCAACAACATTTTCAGCGGGCGCTTCACGCCCCTGATGGGCTTCGGCGGTCATGTGAATGAGCTGTACGCCGACATCCTGCTGCGCGTGTTCAATGCCTCGGCTCGTCAGCGCTTGAAACTGGTCAACATCAGGAGCAGCAAAGGTGAGCTGGCGTTGCGCGTGGGTGATGCAGAGCCCTTCGGTCTCATCAACATCGGCGACGATGCGAGCTTTTTCGGGATGGCGCAGGACGTGCAGGCCTTCGACAGCGAACGCGACGACTTCGGCGGTGCGCTGTTCGGCACACTGAACAACAAGGACAGCCGCCTCAACGTGCTGATCGGCTCACGCAAATTCACGGAGGGCTGGAGCAGTTGGCGCGTGTCCACGATGGGTCTGCTGAACATGGGTCAGGGTGAAGGCTCGCAGATCATCCAGTTGTTCGGACGCGGGGTGCGCCTGAAGGGCAAGGGCTTCTCGCTCAAGCGCACCTTGCCGCAGGACCGGCCCAAGGGCGTGCATCTGGACAAGCTGGAGTCGCTGAACATCTTCGGCGTGCGCGCCAGCTACATGGCCGCGTTCAAAGACTACCTGCGCGAGGAAGGCATCACGCCCAGCGATGAAGTGCTGGAGCTGGACTTTCCGACACGGGCCAACCTGCCCAAGGGCAAGCTCAAGACCCTGGCGCTGAAGGATGGTTACAAGGACAACCAGAAACTCGGGTTCAAGCGCACGCACTTCCCGTGGCTGTATGAGATACCCGCGCAGTTCCAGGGCAAGATCAAGTCACCCCATGTGGTGCTCGACCTGTACCCGCGCGTCGAAGCGCTATCCAGCAAGGACAAGGGCACAACCCCCGCGACGGAAGCCCGCAACAAGGGCAAGCTGAATCAGGCGCTGTATCCGGCTTTCAATTGGGATCGCGTCTATCTGGCCTTGCAGGACTACAAGCTGCAGCGTAGCTGGAGCAATCTTCGGCTGGAACGGCAGAAGCTGATCGACTTCTGCGCGGGTGCGCAGGATTGGTACACGCTGTTCATTCCGGCGGCGGAGCTGAACGTGACGACCTTCGCCAACATCCGCAAGCAGGAAGACATCCTGCTGCGACTGCTGACGGACTACACCGACCGCTTCTACAAGGCCTTGAAAACGGGCTACGAAGGCCAGTTCTACGACATCGCCCACATCGATGAAGATCACGGGTCGATGCTCAAGCTCTACCAGTTCGAGATCGAGAACAGCGACGACGGTCTGGAGTATCAGTCGAAGCTGGAAGTGCTGAAGAAGCTGGTGGAGGACGGCAATATCGGCGAGGCCAGCAAATGGAACGCGCCGCACATGGTGGCCATCAGCTTCGATCGGCATTTGTACTACCCGCTGCTGGCGTTGGAGAACAAGGATGCAGTGCCGCTGAAGCTGCGTCCGCTGGCTTTTGACTCGCCGAGCGAATGGGAGTTCGTCCGCGATCTGGAGGCGTTCTACAACTCTGGCGAAGGTAAGGAAGCGATTGGCCCACGCAGTCTGTACCTGTTGCGCAATGCGGATCGGGAAGATAAGGGCTTGGGCTTCGCGTTGGCGGGCAACTTCTATCCGGACTTCCTGCTGTGGCTGGTGGACGACGCAAGCGGCAAGCAGTGGCTGACCTTCGTCGATCCGAAGGGGCTGCGCAATATCGACCTGTCGCACCCCAAGCTGGGTCTGTACAAGGAAGTGAAGACCCTGGAAACAACGCTGGCGGCGCAGGCCAAGACGGGCGAAGCGCCGCTGGTCTTGAATGCCTTCGTCCTCTCGCCGACGAAGTTCGCCGATCTGCTCAACGTGGGCGGTCCTACTAAGAAGGAAGAGTTGGAGAGCCGCCATGTCTTGTTCATGGAAGAGGGCGGAAGCGGCTATCTGAAAAAGCTATTTAGTGCTCTCTGCTGAGTATGAGGCAGCGTCCAACATGGTATTAGTCGTGGCATACAGCATCTTGTTCGAAGCAAAATGCTGTATTTAAAAGAAAATTTTGTCTAATTTACAATCGAGTGGGGATCGTCGGACTTCATAACGGCTCGCTTGTCACCCTCGCCCCCCGAAGGAGAGGGCGTCTGGGGGCATGACGTCATACAACCTGCTGTTGGAGTCACGATAGTTTCTTCGCTAGATCCTCGGCTCGCGGATGGTAGTAACGCATCAACATGCGTGGGTCTTTGTGGCCAGTTATCTTTGTCAGCTCGTGCATGGGGAAAATCGACGCCAAGCGGGAAGTCGCCTCGTGGCGCAGGTCGTGAAAGCGAAGGTCGGTTAAAAACTTGGCATCCGGCTTTAGTTTGGCCGCCCGGCACTCATCGACGTAAATTTTGCGGGCACGTGCCACCGCGCGCTCGAAGGCTCTGGTGACAGCGTCGCTTCGCATCTCGAACACGCGGTCGGTGTCGCTTTCGCCGTTTTCAGTCGAATTGTCCTTGGCGTCGTAGGAGTTTTTCAATACTTGGAGCACTCCAATCGCGCGCGAAGACAGCGGCACGTCGCGGGCGTTCCCGTTCTTCGTCGACGGTAGATGCACAACACAGCGATTGAGGTCGACGTGCATCCACAGCAGCGACACGATTTCGCCCCGGCGCATCGCAGTTTCGACGGCTAGCCAAATGATGAGCGGTAGCAGCGCCGAGCCACTAGCCCTCGCCACGCGTTCAAGCTCACCGTCTTGCGCGCCGCGTTCTGACTCGGGCTCTTCCCCGCTAGGTGCAACGGTAAGCGCGTCGCCGGCCGCAATGCGACGCGTGCGTGCGTTGTTGGGCTGTGGCTTTCGCACGAGCTCGACCGGATTCGAGAGGCTTTCCATGCCCCATTCTTTTCGGGCGATGCTGAACACGTGGGACAGGACCGCTAAGCGGCGTAGCACTGTCGCGGGCTTGTAGTTCTTCAGCCATTCATCGCGAAGCTTCGCTATGTCTGCGCTCCGGACCGTGGCTAGCGGCCGCTTCGCTAAGTCAACTGCCTGGCAGGTCTTGATAATTGAGGATTCCTGCGCAGCGCCCTTCTTTAATAGCGAGACTTCTTCTTCATAGCGTTTCAATGCCTCAAAGAGCGTCGTCGCCTCAGCCTCGCTACGGCTGATCCATATGCCGCGCGACATTTCCGATTCGATCATGTTGGCCCAGGCTTCTGCCTCGGCCTTGGTGTTAAACGTTTTGCTTTGCGCTGGGTAGCCGCGTCGGCGTACCTGCGCCTCCCATTGGTACTGCCCACGCTTGCGGATGGTTGGCATTTCTCGATTCTCGCTCGCACTGGGTGTGGCAGGATTGTGGCAAATAACCGTAAATATCGCTACAACCTCTGTATCTACGAGGGTAGTTTTTACATTCGCAATGCGAAGGTCGGGAGTTTGATCCCGTCTTCCCTATCATGAATATCAAAAGGGGTTACAGGTGATTTACCTGTAACCCCTTTTATCTTTTCTGAAAGAGATATCAGACGGTGATGAAGCCATGTCAGGCTGTCATGACGTCAAAGCGCCTCCAAATGCCTTGACAGTATCCTCGCTATCGCGCCCCGACACTGCCTTGCCCGTGGCCTGCTCAATGAGGTTCAGCAACGCACCGGCGCGCAGGCGGATGAAGGCGTCAAAGTCGTCCGCCCGGAGAACCGGAGCCGGAATGACGTGCGAAACCAGGAACTCGTCCAAGCTGTGCGGCGGCACTTGCTTCGCCTTTTCAATACGGCCCAGGTAGACGCTGGGCGCATCACCGCTGATGAACCGATTAGTGCCCGCGGCCAGCGGTGCCTTGTTGACCACACTGTTCCACTTGTCCTTGGGCAACTTCTGCTTTTCGCACCAAGCGCGCGGAAAGATGTGGTGAATGTCGATGGCGTTGTTGAAGTAGGTATTCAGGTCGATGGGCGTACCACTGACAAAATCGCGCCCACCGTGCTTCATCAAGAGAGTGGCCAGGCCCTTGTAGGCCGCCGCTAGACGGCTCTGTAACGATAGCAGGCGGGTGGGGGCGAAATTTGCGTCGCGCACCGTGCGCGGTTCCGCGCCGCCGTCAATCCAGGCAACGACATCTTGAATGTCCATTGCAAAGCGTGTCTCGTTGGCCCCCCCGTACAACTCACCCAGCACGCCGCTCCAGTACCAGCGAAGCAGGTTCTGCTTGACGCTATGCAGCGTCGTCCGATCGCCCAGCTGCGCGCAAATGGCGGCCAAGGGGACCAACTGCGTGGCGTAAGGCAAGCCGCGCTCGTCAAAGATCTTCTCTTCGGCCAGCAGTTCGGCGGCACGCTTAAAGCCCAGCTCCAGCGCAGCTTCCAGTGCCTTGAAATCACCCAGATTCAGCTTTAGCACGTCGGCACGCTTGCAGCTCACCGCGGTCTTCTGCGCCAGGTGTCGCCGGTAGCTGGCCAGCAGGGTGATAGCCGTCAGAAAGCTCGTGCCATCCACCGCCTCCAGCACGTCGTGCTTGGCAGTCAACCGTTCACGACGGGCATCCCAGTCGTCGCGCAGGTTGAATTCGTCGGCAGCAAAAGTGGCCGTCATCAGCTCGAATACGGTGAGTGTCACTCCGCCGGTGTTCACTTTCTCAAACACCTGGCATACGGCTTCGCGGGGGGTGTCTTGAGTCAACTCGATGGCCGGCACTTTAAACTGTTGAAAGCGCAGCCAGATCTCGTTGCGGAACTTCTGCATGAACTGCATCGTCTCCGCATCGAACTGGTGATGCGCACTGAAGCCGCTCTCCCAAATCATGAAGCCTTGAATGTCGAACAGCAGCGCGACTGGGAATATGCGCTGGGCATACTGAAGGTCGGGCGTACTGACATCCAGTTCAACCTTGCGGCCGAAATCCGTGGTGATCTGCTGAGTCTCGGGAACCGATATCACGGCCTCCTCTCGGTCAGCGTCTGGATTCAGGCACTTGGCCATGTCGAGGAAGTAGAGCCGAGAAATATCCGTACCTTTCTCCGTGCGCGTCGGCACCGGCTGGCCGCTGCGCAGCGACAGATACATGGAGGTCAGGCGCTGCTGGCCATCGAGCACCAAAGTCTTGGGCTTGGGTGCCGGCTGGAGATGCACCCCCGCGAACAGCCGCGGCTTAAAAGGCACGCCCCCCGCTTCAAGGAACATGACCGCCCCGATGGGATAAGACAGCGAAAGGCTCGCAATCAGTGAGCGGATGTGGTTGTCGTCCCAGACCCAGCCGCGCTGAAAGTCGGGAAGCTGAATTTGGCCGGCAGCGATGCCGTCGAGAACATCCTTAAGCGCTGGCTCTGCGGTACGGAAACTCATGTGGTCTGCCTCTCGATTACGACTGTAGATACGAGCGCAGACATCCTCATGCCGCGCAGCGCTGTGATTTCGGTAAGACGATCCTTGTCGAGTGCATCAAGGCGAACGGTAACAGTCGCCCTGGCAAGCTCCCTTTGTACGGAATTATGCCGTACCTTTCCAAAGAGAGCGGTTATCACTCAAGGCCCGACTCAACAACGGCCCGCCACGCTCAACGCCACTTGCGGTTTTACGAACCGGTTCACCAACTAACGAACATGCGGCAAAGAGCATCGACGGTATTAATTTGGAAAAACAATACAGTAATCTTGTTCAGCATTCCGCGCACCGCCGTCGATACCTATCTTGAACGCTCCGCATTACCAGCGTCGCGTCCTTTGGCAACAATCAATAAGCATCCAACCTAATCACGACATCTGCCGCTTAGAACGCACATGATGACCCTCACTAAATTTCGGAGCCCGATATTTATGGCAGTGTTTTCGAGCTTCACTCTAGCCGCATGCGCCAGTGTCATGGATGATCAACGTGCAGGAGGTGAGCAAGCTCTCGCGATGGTGCCGGCCAATCACACCAACCGCTACACGGTAGGCATCTACGTCGACAAATATTGGGCAGGAGGAGCGCACCGCCACGGAGGCGGCACTGGCGCGACATGCTGCTTCCCGAGCGTGAAAGACTGGAGCAAGCCGGTTGTCGTGACGTGGGAGTGGGGCTATGAAGAAGACCCGGCAACCAAGGCCGTTACGGCACCGGACGAAAAGCACAGCGTCCAGGTGAACTTTCCCACAGGCGGCCCGCATCAAGACCCGGATTGGCACAAATCGGATGCCTATCTATGTGTGATTTTGCGAGACCGCGACACGGCTGCATTGGCATTTTCTCAAACGCGCTCAGGTTGTATGAGCAAGTAAGCAAGATCTCTGTACGACAAGCGGATACACCGACGACAGATGACGAGCTCAAGCAAGCCGCCATTGACGGTGCGACGAAGCCCATTCTCCGCCAGCAACCGATCAATCTTATGGATGCGATCGCCCCCAAGACCCTGTCAACCGTTTAGCACGGTCGCGCCTCACACCCCAAGCGGTGACGATTCTGAGCGGTCCACCACCAACAATTTTGAGCCCCCACCAGATCAGCCTGCTCATCAACCAGACCAATCGGTCCACTGACTAGGAACACGCGACAAAAAGCATCAAGGGCGTTGGGCTTGCAACGAAATGCAGTAAGCTTGTCGGCACTCCATGCATCGCTCTCGAAGCTTATTTTAAAAGTACGGCACGATCATCGGCGGATCTACTAACGACGAGCGATCAACGCCTCATCCATCAAAGCATGCATCCAACCCGAACGAACTCAATGATCCTAGCAAAACGTCAGGGCTTGGTATTTGCAATAGCCTTTTCAAGTTTTACGCTAGCCGCATGCGCTGGCGCAATGCCAGATGATCCATTTGATGGAAGTGGACAAGCACTCGCGATGGTGCCAGCGAACCACACAAACCGCTATGCAGTGAATATTTTTGTCGATAAATATTGGGCTGGCGATGTATCTGCTCAAGCAGGAGGAACGAAGGCGGCGTGCTGCTTCCCAGGATTGAAAGACTGGAGCAAACCAGTCACCGTTACGTGGGAGTGGGGGCGAGAAGAGGACCCCAAAACCAAGGCAATCACGGTGCCGAGCGAAAAACATAGCATCCAGGCAAATTTCCCTGCAAGTGGTCCACATCAAGATCCCGATTGGCATAAGTCGGACGCTTACTTGTGTGTCGTTCTTCGAGATCGCAATACCGCTTCACTAGCGTTTTCGCCAAGCAGCGTCGGATGCTTGTCCAAATAAAAATCCCGCAGGCCATCTATGACAGTTCGACAAGCCGACCAACCGATTACCGACGACGCGCTTAATCGGGCAGCAATTGACGGCGCGACGAAACGGATACTTCGCCAATGTCCGGCCACTCAAGCTGATCAAATCGCGTGTCGACTCTACCCGTCATTGTCGTTTTTCTTCGATGGCACGAACAACAATATGGCCCGCGACGTACCTCTGAACAAGCATTCAAATGTCGTCAAGCTCTATCGAGTAGCAAAGGATTCTGTGCAGGAAGAGTCGAGGCCTCTATATCTTCCTGGCGTTGGCACGCCCTTTAAATTCATCAAGATCGCCGGCTACACCGACCACCTGAAAGACGATGAAGGCGGCATTAGAGGGCTCGGACTCGGAGCCGGTGGCGACCTACGCATCCAATTTGCGCTTGGGGAATTCTCTCGACGCCTCGAAATTGAATGGGGACCAGGATCATGGCTGCACATGCGCGAAATCACCGTGGCAATTTTTGGATTTTCGCGTGGGGCGACAGAAGCTCGTGCTTTTGTCCGCCGCCTCATTGAGCAAAAATGTGCGAAGGATGGTGGCAAGCTGTATTGGTCAGCGCCAAGCGGTAGACGTGTGCCGCTCAGGATCAATTTCATGGGGATCTTCGACACCGTTGCATCAGTTGGTGGTCCTGCATTACATCTCGATTGGGCCTCTGAATTGGCCATTCCGCCCGAAGTGGAACGTTGCGTTCACTACATTTCCGCGCACGAGGTGCGGCGAGCGTTCCCACTTGACTCGGTGCGAGTCGACAAAGCTTATCCGACCAACTGTGAGGAAGTCGTATATCCCGGTGTGCATTCCGACGTAGGTGGCGGCTACGGCCCCGACGAGCAAGGGCGTGCTCAGGATCTCTCATTAATTCCTTTACGCCATATGCTTGCTGAAGCGTTGCGATCCGGCGTTCCTTTGAAAGCGTTGGACAAAATGGACCCGCAATTGAGGGACGATTTCCAGTTGGACGACAACGCCCGAATCACCAAGCTCTACACCGACTACCTCTCCGCCCTCCCCGCTCCCTCCAGCGACGATCTCGAATCCCTGATCCACCCACACCGCTACCTGAATTTCCGATGGCGCAGCATCCTCTCCCGCCACAACGCAGACGAACGCGTCCTTGGCCATCTCTACGAAAAAGTCGGCGCCGCATTCTGCGCATCCATCCCGGCAGGAACCAACGAAGACCACCCAACCTGCCAGCCCAACGAATGGGTTTACGACATCCCCAAGGATCCCGAACAACAAGCCCGCCAGTTATTACGCGAGCAACGCCGCCTCGAGCGCCGCATTGAATTCCTCCGCAACCCGATCGAGCCACACGCCGGCAATCGCTCGTATCCACCACAGCCGCGCGAGCTAAGGCCTTACGAAAAAAAGATCCTCGCCGCATGGGATAAAGCAGGCACGATACCGCTTGCAGTCGATCAACTGCTGGCGGAATACATCCACGAGTCGGTCGCGGCCTTCACATCGTGGCCGTGTGCCTTATGGGAGCAACGTGGGATTTACTGCGATGGCACGCGCTATCTTGCGCAAAACGATCCAGTCGGCCCGAGCGACGCTGCTGTCGCATAAACCGAATCTGCTTTCCTACCGCCCCGCCGATGACGGCATCGATTGTCTATCAACCCCTCAAATCCCAAACAACTCCGAATCCCCCCGCTTCGACTGATAGATGTAGAGATAAAGATCCGCATCCCTCTCCACTCCCAGCTTATGCATGGCCTTGATCTTCTGCGCGCTGATGGTCTGCTTCGTCCTCCTGAGCTTATCGGCGATCTGCGTAATCGACAGCCCCGACACATACAACCTCAGCACCTCCAGCTCACTCCGCGTCAACCCACCCCGCCTGGCCGTCCCCCTGAGCCTGGGATTCGCCCGACTCACACTAGGCGACAGATACTCACTCCCCGCATGCACCGCATAGATCGCCGAGATCAGATGCCCCACATCATCCGCCTTGTTGACGATCGCCTTCACGCCCAGCCGAGTCAGCTCCCCCGTCAACGCAATCCCATCCACCGCCGTAAACACAATCACCGGCAGATCCGGAAAATGCGAGCGGATATAAGTCAGCATTGTGAGCCCATCGTTATACCTCCCATCCGGCATCACGAAATCCGTGATCAACAGATCACAAGCCTCCCGCCCCAGCCGCTCGACGATCTGCGTGGAATTCCCCGCCGTCCCGACGATCCTCAGCGAACGCAAATCGCGCAGCGCCGATTCCACACCGGTCACCACGAGCGGATGATCATCCGCGATCAGTACATTGAAGGTGGTATTGGCAAACATGACGAGGTCCCTCCGCGCAGGCGTGTCGATAGGCAATCGACTGTAGCGGCGGCCCATCGGCGCAGGCATCTGACTCGTCAAATTTTCTCCTGAGAAACATGAGAAAAGTCCTATTTTGGCGAGCAATAACGGGGAAACATCGAATCCATCTGTCTGACGCGCAACGAACTCGTCAGCCTGCGTCCTTCGGTCCCGCAGCCACCAGGCCTGTCTCGTAGGCGTACTGGAACAGGTCCGCGTCGCGCTCGATACCGAGCTTGCGCATCGCGCTGCCCTTCTGCGCGCTCACCGTCTGTTTCGCGCGATTGAGCTGCGCCGCAATCTCGCTGATCGACAGGCCCGACACGTAGAGCCGAATCACCTCGGCCTCCTTCGTCGTCATCGCCTGCACCGCCCTCGCCGAGGACGCCTGCACCGCCAGCCTCTCGCGCACGCTCGGCGACTGGTAATTCGCGCCGGCATACACCGCATGCGTGGCGGCGATCAGATGGTCCACCTCGTCGATCTTGCTGAGCAGCCCCTGCACGCCCGTCTTGGCGATTTCCTTGAGCAGCGCCGGATTATCGATGGTGGTCAGCACCACCACCTTCATCGCCGGCCAGCCGCGGCGCAGTTGCCGCAGCAGCGGCAAGCCGTCGACCGCCGCGCCGCCCGGCATCGCGTAGTCGGTGATCAGCACATCGCAGTGGCTGCGCTCCAGCAGCGCAAGCAGTTCATCGGCGCCCAGCGCCGAACCCACGATCTCGACGGTCGGCACGCGCGCCAGCTCATGCCGCACGCCGGACAGCACGGTCGGGTGATCGTCCGACAGGATCACGCGGATCTTCATCTTGGATGACGGCCTTCAAGCCGGCGGCTCGTAATTTGTTTGGAGTGCGATAGTGTAACCGGCCCACCATGGCGCCAAGCTGGTGTACCGTCGCGACTGTCGGCACCGCACCCGGCCCCGAATCCGCACCGCAACGCAACGCAACGCAACGCAACCGAACCCGCCATGCCCATCCTCCGCAAGACCCTCGACGATCTGCGCCGCTACCACCGCCTGCTGGTGGTCGGCGGGCGCTGCGCCGCGGCCGTGGTGATGGTATTCGCGCTGGTCTCGGAGCTCGTCTACCTGGTCGACGCGCACCTGGCGGACCAGCGCCAGGCCTTCACCGGCGCCTATCGCCTGGTGCTCGGCCGCTTCGGCGCGGTCGAGCAGGCCTTCCTGGGCGGCCTGGCGCGCGCCGAGATGGCCGCCAACGACGCCCCCGCGGTGCCCCCCGAGCAGGTCGCCCGGTTCCGCGCCAACGGCAACCTGCTGCGCTGGCGCCCCTTCCCGTCCGAGCCCACCGAGATGCTGATCGCCGGCGCGCCGCAAGCCACGCTCAGCGACGCCACCCTGCAGCGCGCCTTCTCGTTCTCGACGCAGATCGGCCGTGCCAGCGCCGCCACCGCCAGGGTGCTGGCGCGCCCGCCCACGCAGATCATCTTCAACGTGAGCCGCACCGTGGTGGCGATCGTGCCGGCCACCAGCGTCGAGCATCCCGAGGCGCTCGCCACCGACGCCGGCCGGGCGACCTTCGTGCGCGAACTCACCGAGGGCGCCGGCAGCCTCGCCTTCGACGCGCCCAGCCACCTGCTGGCGCTCGCGCCCAAGGCCTGGTGGGTGCCGCGCCTCTATCCGCTGCCGAACGGCCGCAAGGTGCTGCAACTGGCCTCGCCGGTGCTGTCCCATGGGCAGGTCAAGGCCGTGCTGGTCAACGAGGTGGATCCGGCCGACCTGCTCTGGCCGATCGCCGACGGCGCCCACGACGGCAGCTTCGCGCTCGTCGGCAGCGACGGCCGCATCGTCGCGCTGTCGGCGGGCGAGCATGCCGAAGCGCAGGCGGCCGGCGCGATCTCCCGATGGAGCCGCCTCCGGCACGCCAGCGGCGAACGTCTCGCCGAATACCGCGGCGACGGCAACTTCGTGCTCGGCACGCCGCTCGGCGACACCGGCTTCTCGCTCGTCTACACCTATTCCTGGCGCGACGTCGCCAGGGCGATCGCGGGCAAGGCGCTGGCGGCCACGGCAATCGCCCTGGCGGGCTTCGTGTTCGTCTGGCTGCTGCTGTCCCAGCTCAACCGCCGCGTGTTCCAGCCGATGTACGCGCGCTCGGAACAGGTGTTCGACAGCGAGCGCCTGAGCCGCACCATGATCGAGACGGTGCCGGTCGGCATCGGCCTGGTCTCCACCGGCAACGGCGAGCTGCTCTATGGCGGTTCCTCGCTGGTCGCGCTGGCCGAGCAGGTGGAAGGCGGCATGCCGCGCCTGATCGACGAGCTGAAGCGGCTTCATGCGCGCTTCGCCTCCGCACGGCACGATTCGCATGACGAAGTATTCCAGGAAGACGTCTTGCTGCGCACGCGCGACGGCAAGGACCTCGCCCTGCAGGCGCGCTTCGCGCTCGGCCGCTACCTGGGCAAGGACGTACTGGTCACGGCCTTCGTCGACATGACGGCCAGCCAGGCGCTGCAACACCAGCTGCGTCACGCCAAGCTCGCCGCCGACCAGGCGAACGCCGCGAAGTCCGCCTTCCTGGCCGCGATGAGCCACGAGATCCGCACGCCGCTCAATGCCATCCTCGGCAACCTCGAGCTGCTCGGCCATTCCGCGCTGAATCCCTTGCAGCGCGACCGGCTCGACACCATCCGCGCCTCCTCGAACGGCCTGCTCGCGATCATCCAGGACGTGCTCGACTTCTCCAAGATCGAGGCCGGCGAGATGCGGCTCGAGCACATGCATTTCCGCCTCGTCGACACCATCACGCGCTCGCTCGCGATGTTCGCGCCGGCCGCGCATCTCAAGCGCATCGCCCTGGTCGGCCAGTTCCGCGCCGCGATCGACCAGCCCATGCGCGGCGATCCGGGCCGGCTCGCGCAGGTGGTCAACAACCTGCTGTCGAACGCGATCAAGTTCACCGAGCAGGGCAAGGTCACGCTCTCGCTGGATGTCGAGCGGCTGCCGTGCGCGCGAGGCGGCATGCTGGTGATCGAGGTGGCCGATACCGGCATCGGCATCGAGGCGGCACATCTCTCGACGCTGTTCAATGCCTTCATGCAGGCCGATTCCTCGATCTCGCGACGCTTCGGCGGCACCGGCCTGGGCCTCGCGCTCTGCCAGCGGCTGGTCACGCAGATGGGCGGCACGATCGACGTGCAAAGCGAACCGGGGCAGGGCAGCCGCTTCACCGTGCGCGTGCCGCTCGATCGCGAGGATCCGGCCGGCATGCCGCTGGTTCAGGACGCCGCCACGCTGGAAGGCGCGCCCGTGATCCTGCTCGCGGCCGAGGACGACCGGCACGAGGGCACCGCGAACCTGATCGCCTCCTGGGGCGCCACGCTCCAGACAGCTCGCCATCCCGACCGGATCGACGACGCGAGCGGCCGTGTGCTGGTGATCTGCGGCGAGCGCGACAACTGGTCGGCGGCCAGCGAGAACCGCCTGGTCGAGGATTGCGAGGCGGTGATCAACTGCAGCGCGGACGGCCCCTTGCAGCCGATGCGGATCGGCCGCGTGCTCACGGTGTCCTGCCATTCGCCGCTCGGCCTGCGCGCGGCGCTCGAACATGTCGTGAAGGGCACCCCGCTGATCACGCCGGATCTCATGCCGGCAACCGGCACCGCGCCCGCGGCGACGGCCGCGGCGGCCAGCACGCCCGCCCGGCAACTCGGCCTGCAGGTGCTGGTCGCCGAGGACAACGAGGTCAACCAGAAGCTGTTCGCCGAGCAGCTCGCCTTGCTGGGCTGCCAGGCGCGCCTCGTGGCCGACGGCATCGAGGCGCTGGCGGCCCTGTCGGACATGCGCTTCGACGTGATACTGACCGACCTGAACATGCCGCGCATGGATGGTTACGTGCTGGCCAGCATCGTGCGCGAGCGCTGGCCGGGCACGCCGATCGTGGCGGTGACGGCCGACGCGACGCTCGACGAGCGCCGCCGCTGCGCCGCGCTGGGTATTCGCGAGGTGGCCACCAAGCCGCTGTCGCTGAGCGGGCTGGCGCGCATCCTGGGCGAAATCAGCGGGCAGGGCGCATCGAGTCCGAAGGATGGCCCGCACGACGATGCGCCGCTCGGTGCGCAGCCGATGTCGCCCGAGCTCGTCGAGGCGTTCGGCCGTGCCTGCGCGAGGTCGATCGAGGTGCTGCGCGATGCCGCCTCGCGCAACGACGCGCCGGCCTTGCTCGCCGAGCTGCATTCGCTCAAGGGCGCGCTGGGCGTGTTTCGTCGGCGCGAGCTGGCCAGGCAATGCGCCGACCTGGAACATCGGATCCAGGACAACGGTGTGGAAGGCGCGCATCAGGCGCTCACCGAACTGGTCGACGCCTTGCTCGCATTGCCAAATACCGGCGAGCAATCGTGAATGAATCGCGTGGTTTTTTCTCTCCAGGAATCAACCGCGCATCCACGAACCAATCCGGCACAAATCGAGCCGATTCGAACGGAACGCGGCGCGGAACATCCCTGTCAGACCGACTAGCCATTCCGCCCATGTCCAATCGCAGGCTCGCCCATGAAGCGCTTGCTGACCTCTCTCGCGCAGGTTCTCGCGACGCTCGCGCTGTCGCTCGCGGCCAGCCGCTGGCTCTACAACTCGCCGCGGCTCGCGCCCGTGTACGACGACGCCTCGGTGCGTCGCTTCTTCGACTGGCTGTTTCGCCTGACCGGCGCCACCAATTGCGAATCGCAGGACAACGTATTGATCCTGTTCCTGCTCACGATTTCATTGATCGTTTCAGCGATGATCGTCAC
The DNA here is from genome assembly GCF_011753175.1 of Burkholderia sp. Cy-637. Classification (NCBI taxonomy): domain Bacteria; kingdom Pseudomonadati; phylum Pseudomonadota; class Betaproteobacteria; order Burkholderiales; family Burkholderiaceae; genus Burkholderia; species Burkholderia sp. Cy-637. The sequence goes on from NZ_VWWC01000059.1 coordinate 34,725, forward strand.
CGCGATTTCTCGGCTGGTCGCGACGCCGACCAAATAATTACGCCCGCAAAAGCGGGCGTAATTTCACATGCACCACCAAGCGCTTGAACTCAACGCCCGCGCGCCATGCTCCCGAGCACGCCGTCGCGGCGAATCAAGCCATGGAACAGCGCAGCCGCCAGGTGCAGCACCACCGTCGCGAACAGCACGAAGGCCAGCAGCTCATGCGCGTTGCGCAGCCAGGCGAAGGCGATCGGATCGGCGCCCATCAGCGCCGGCAATTGCACGCCGCCGCCGAGCATCACGGGATACCCGCCCGCCGACAGCATCGCCCAGCCGATCAGCGGCATCGCGATCATCAGCGCGTAGAGCAGCCAATGCGACAGATGCGCGGCCGCGCGCTGCCAACCCGGCAGGTCCTCCGGCAACGCCGGCGGGCGCTTGCTGAAGCGCACCACCAGCCGCACGATCACCAGCACCAGGATGGCGATGCCGAGCGGCTTGTGGATCGCGATCAGCACCGCATGGCGCGCCGAAACCGAGCTGACCATTCCCACCCCGATGAACAGCATGGCGAGGATCATCGCGGCCATCAGCCAATGCAGCAGCCTCGCAAGCGGATTGAATCCGGTCTTCATCATCGGGCCTCCGGGGCAGGTTGATTGGGCGCGCCGCCCCGGGCATAACCGGGCACCTCGGCTTCCTCGCTGGTGCGCCGGCGATAGGAATCGGCATAGGCGGCCGAGCGCGCCGCCAGCAGCGGATCGGCGGAGGCCTCGATGCCGGTCGGCAGCACCGTCGGATCATAGTTGATGTCGCGGCACGGCCCGCTGTCCTGCTGCTCGGCGCGGTCCAGCACCAGGGTGCCGATGTCGATCGTCTTGCGATCGGCCGGCCATTGCCGGGTGGCGTCGTCGACGGGATCGTCGGGGTTGGCGAAGGTCACCAGCCAGTGCCAGCGCTGCGGGCCCTTGCCGAGCCGTTCCTCGAGATCCGGGTCCAGCACGTTCGGGCCGCTCGCCACGCCGCCGTCGGTCTGCTCGGGCACCACGCGCCAGCGCACCGCGTGCTTCATGCCCTGCGGATCGACGAAGTAGAAGGCGTTGATGCTGTAGTAGCTCTCGGTGGCGAAGCTGGCGCTCGGCTTGGCCGTCTTCACCCAGGCACGGAACGCGGCCGTCTCCGGATGCGTCGCGAAGAAGGCCGCGACCTTCTTCGGATCGGGCTTGCCGGTGGCGGGATCGGGGCGGGTAGCCACGGTCTGCGCGTAGAAGGCCGCGGGCGTGGCCACCGGGAACACCGGCATCGCGTTCATGCCGGTGCGCCATTGCGCGCCGTCGGGCGCGGTGAGGCGCAGCGCGAGGCTGCGGATCGGCACGCTGGTATCGGGCGCGTAGGGGTTGCCGCCCGGCACCGCGAAGCGGCCGACCACCGGCGTGCGCGTCGCGGCGCCGAAGAAGGGCGCGCTGGACCAGGCCGCGCCGTCGCCGTTGCTCTCGAAGTAGCCGGTCACGCAGATGCCTTTCGCGTGATTGCGGCGGAAGCCCGCGTGCAGGCCGCCGTTGGCCTGCAGGGCGTCGACGATGCGCGCCGGCGTGAGGCGCTGCGGTGCAAGCCAGCCGCCGGTGTAGCCGAACGCAGCGACGGCCACCACCACGGTGCCGCCGATCAGCGCCCAGCGCCAGGCGCCGCCGCCGCGCGGGGAATTGGGGGGAGGATGCGTCATGGACTGCTCCTGACCTTGAATCGTTTGGGGACGCGTATGAGACGAACGACGCGCGATTTTATTCCATGGCCCGCATGGATTTCCTCGTACCAGATCCCGATGACGCCAGCCACCGTCACCCCCGAAATGGAATAAAGTCGAGCGGCCGGCGTCTCACGTCGGTATCCATGCGCGCCACCCGGCGGCCCACCATGCCTTCTGCCGATCTCGACGACTCCTTGCGCGAACTGCTGCCGCGACTGCGGCGCTTCGCGCTGTGGCTGACCCGCGACGTCCACGCGGCCGACGACCTGGTGCAGACCACGCTGGAGCGCGCGCTGATCCACTGGGCGGACCGCCGCGACGAACACGCGCTGCGCAGCTGGCTGTTCACGATCCTGTACCGCCAGTTCCTCGACTCGCGCCGCAGCGCCAAGCGCTATGCCTGGCTGCTGGGGCGCCTGGGCGAGGACGACGAGCCGCAATGGCCATCGGCCGAGGACCAGGTGGAGGCGCGCTCGATGCTCGACGCCTTCGCCAAGCTGACGGCCGAGCAGCGCAGCCTGCTGCTGCTGGTGGCCGTGGAGGGCTTCAGCTACCGCGAGGTGGCCGAGCTGCTCGACGTGCCGATCGGCACCGTGATGTCGCGCCTGTCGCGCGCCCGCGCCGCCCTGCGCGCGCTCGGCGACGGCGAAACCCCCGCCCTTAAGCTGCGATTGATGAAATGAACATTCCGCCCGACGACCACGATCTCCAAGCCTATGTCGACGGCCGGCTCGACGCGAACGAGCGCGCGGCGGTCGAACGCTGGCTGGCGAGCCACCCCGAGCGCGCCGAGCAGGTGCGCCAGTGGCGCCGCGACGCGCAGGCGCTGCGCGCCGCCATCGACGGCCTGGCGCTGCCCCCGGCCAGCCGCGAGCTCGATCCCGCGCTGCTGCGCGATCGG